>NZ_JBFUFQ010000097.1:0-20868 GCF_056403355.1 Rhizobacter sp. P2_H3
GAGTACGCTGGATCCCGTGATCTAGCCTCGTGACAATGCGGGCATGACGTCATCGATCTCCTGGCTTCTCTTCTTCCAATCCGCACTGATCGGCCTGTCGATCGCCGCCCCCGTCGGCCCGATCGGGCTGCTGACGATCCAGCGCACRCTCGACGCCGGCTGGCGTGCGGGGCTGGCCACCGGCATGGGCGCGGCGGCGGCCGACACCGTCTACGGCGCGGTCGGCGCGTTCGGTGCCACCGCGCTGATCGCCTGGCTGGTCGGCGCGAAGACCTGGCTCGCGGTGTTCGGCGGGCTGGTGCTGCTGCGGCTCGCGTGGTCGGGTTGGCATCAAGCGGCCGGCACCGAGGCGGGCGCCGCGCCGGCCCCGGTGCCTGCGCTGTGGACCTGCTTCGCGACGACCTTCGCGCTGACGCTGTCGAACCCGATGACCATCGTGTCCTTCATCGCGATCTTCGGCGCGATGAGCGCGCAGGTGGCCGGCGGCTCGCCGCTGGTGATGGTGGCCGGCGTGTTCGTCGGCTCGGCGCTGTGGTGGCTCGCGCTGTCGATCGCCGTGGGCCGGATGCGCCACGCCTTCCGGCCGGCGTGGCGGCGTGCGATCAACAGGGCATCGGCAGTGCTGCTGGCAGGCTTCGCGTTGTGGCAGTGGAGCGGCCTCTTGAACCCTTGACCGCACCGCCGATCAACAGCAGGCCGGCGCCCCACAGCGCGAGCGTGGCCGGCTCGGGGATCGGCGAGATCAGGTACGCGTGGCCGTAGCCGCTGTTGACGACGAACTGCCCCTGGTCGTTGATGCCGGTCACGTTGCGGAACCAGTCGCCGTCGGCCAGCGTGAACAGGCTGTTGATGTCGATCACGCCCTGGCCGTTGGCGCCGGTGATGAACGCGAAGTCGCGCCCGTAGCGGTGGTTGTGGATGATCCCCGCCACCTGCCCGAACTCGTTGATGCCGGTGGTCTCGCTGAACGAGGCCGGGCCGTACTGGCCCGATCCGCCGAGGTAGCCCGGGTCGTAGTTCGCGACATTCGAGAAATCGAGCGGCTTCACGGTGCCGGAATCGTTGCCGATGTAGGCGTTGCGGCCGACGTACTCCTGCGGCCCGATGTAGGTGCCGGCGATCTGGCCGTGGTTGTTGATCGAGCTCTCCTGGTAGTGCACCGCCGCGGGCAGCGCCACCGGCGCGCTGCCGTTCGGCCCGGTCACGAAGGTGCCGGCCTGGTTCAGCTCGCTGTAGCCGATGTGGCCGACCACGCGGCCAGCGTCGTTGAGGCCGTTGCCGAACAGCGGCTGGCCGTTCAGGCTGCCGAGCGCGCGCATCGACTGGCCGTTGGCATCGGTGATGAAGCCTTGCTGGGGATCCAGCACGTCCGGGTAGCCGGGCAGGTTGCGGTCGCCTCCCACCATGCCGATCACCTGGCCGCCGGCGTTGATCGCGGTGGCCATGCTGTTGCTGGCGCCCAGCGTCCCGAGGTCCTGCAAGGCCGCGCTGTTGCCGTTGCGCAGGAAGGCGTGGAAGCTGCCGCCGGCCGTCTGCGCCGCGCCGACCACCTGGCCGGCGTCGTTGATGCCGTACGCCTTGCTCCAGGTGCCGCCGAAGCTGCCGACGCCCGTCAGGCCGGCGCCGTTCGCGCCGCTGAAGAAGCCGCGGTAGTCGCCGACCGACGACCAGCCGTTGAAGCCGTTCGTGTAGGCATACCCGCTGACCTGGCCGCTGTTGTTGATGCCGGTCGCGTACATCAGGTCACCGGTGCCCAGCTGGCCGATGTCGAACAGCTGGTACTGCGTGGTCTGCGCCCGGGCCGGCGCCGTGCAGGCCAGGCTGGCGGCCAGTGCCAGCGAGGCAAGGAGGGTGGGTGTCTTCATGAGGTCTCCCTGAGGTTCGAGGATCTGCGGCCACGCCAGCCGACCAGCAGCAACCCGCCGGTCCACAGCGCGAGCGTGACCGGCTCGGGGATCGGCGAGATGAGATACGCATGGCCCATCGCGGTGTTGGCGATGAACTGGCCGGAGTTGTTGACGCCGGTCGCGTAGACGAAGTGGTCGCCGTCGCCGAGCGTGAACAGGCTGTCGAGGGTGACGACACCCTGGCCGTTGGCGCCGCTGATGAAGGCGAAGTAGTCGGCGACCCGGCCGTTGCCGAACACGCCGGCCACCTGGCCGCTGTCGTTCAGCGCGAGCGCCTGGCTGCTGGAGATCGGGCCGTACTGGCCGAAGCCGCCGAGGTTGCCGTACTCGTAGCCCTGGGCGCCGTGGAAATCGAGTTTCGTCTGCGTGCCGCCGGGTGTGCCGATGAAGGCATCGACCGAACCCTGGTCGGTCCAGTACATGCCGGCCACCTGGCCGTGGCTGTTGATCGCGTTGACGGCGTTGGTGTCGGCGAAGACCGGTCCGGGTGACGCGGCGTTCGGGCCGGTGACGAAGGCGTCGTTGTAGTAGGAGCCGCTCGCGACGACGCCGGCGACCTGGCCGCTCGCGTTGATGCCGCGGGCGAGCAGCCCGTTGCCGTTCAGGCTGCCCAGGTCTTGCAGGTTGCTGCCGTTGGCGCCGGTGATGAAGCCGCGCTGGTCGACCTGGATGTTGGGGTTGTTCGGGTCGGTGGCTGACGTGGTGCCGACGACCCGGCCGCTCGCATTGATCGCGGTCGCCGTGCTGTTGGGGCTGCCGGCGAGCGTGCCGAGCTCGGTGAGCGGGCTGCCCGCGGCACCGATGAAGGCGCGGTAGTTGCCGGCCGCCGTCTGTGCATCGCCGACCACCTGGCCGGCGTTGTTGATCGCGAGCGCGCGGCTCCAGCTGCCGCCGAGCGTGCCGAGGCCGGTGAGCCCGCTGCCGTTCGCGCCGGTCACGAAGGCGCTGTACTGGTTGGAGGACGACCAGCCGCTGCGACCGTCGCCATACGAATAGCCGACGACCTGGCCGAGGTCGTTGATGCCGGTGGCCCACATCTGCTGGCCGGGCGTCAGCGAGCCGAGGTCGAACAGCGTGTACTCGGTGGCCTGCGCGGGAACGGTTGCTGCCAGGCCGCAACCGAGCGCGAACGACGCCAGCAGGCGCAACGATTTCTTCATGGCCTCTCCCTCGGTGCGCGCGGACGGCGCTCACATGGACCGACTGTAGGAGCCGGTCCCGAGGGGCAGCAAGGCAGATCGGCGCGACTCCGCGTAGGTGCGCTCCTACGCCGTTTTCAGCCGGTTACCGATGGGCCGCGCTGGCCGCCGTACCGACCTCGGACACCGGTGCGAGCGGCGTGTCCGCCGGCAGCACCTGCCCCGGCGTGTCGGTCGGCGCCTCGCCGGGCGGGATGTGCGGCAGCTTGTGCGCGATGCCCTTGTGGCAATCGATGCAGGTCTTCTCGCGGCTGGCGAGGTAGGTGGTGTGCATGTTCTGCGCACGCACGCTCTGCCGCGTGAAATCCATCGATTCGTAGTTGTGGCAGTTGCGGCATTCGAGCGAGTCGTTGGCCTTGAAGCGGGCCCATTCGTGCTGCGCCAGCTCGAGCCGCTTGGCCTGGAACTTCTCCGGCGTGTCGATGCTGCCGAACACCTTGCCCCAGACCTCCTTCGACGCCTGCATCTTGCGGGCGATCTTGTGCGTCCACTCGTGCGGCACGTGGCAGTTGGAGCAGACGGCGCGCACGCCGGAGCGGTTGGTGTAGTGGATCGTGGCCTTCAGCTCGGCGAAGGTGTTCTCGCGCATCTCGTGGCAGCCGGTGCAGAAGGCCTCGGTGTTGGTCGCCTCCATCGCGGTGTTGAAGCCGCCCCAGAACACGATGCCTGCGATGAAGCCGGCCAGCGTCAGGAAGCCGAGGCTGAAGTGCACGCTCGGCCGCGAGATGATGCGCCAGTAGCGTTTCGCGAGCTCGATCATGGCGCGACCCCCTTGAAGCCGTTGCCGACCAGCGGTTTCACCGGCTCCTGCGCCACGTGGCACTGCGGGCAGAAGTAGCGCCGCGTCGAGATCTGCGGCAGCACCTTGCCGGTGCGGTCGACGTAGTGGGTGGCGCTGACCGGCACGGCCTGGCTGAACTCGGTGCGCGCACGCGCGTGGCAGTCCAGGCACTTGTTGAAGTTGCGGTCGACCTGGTAGCCGTCGACGCGGTGCGGAATGATCGGCGGCTGCATTGCGTAGTTGCGCGCGAGCCGCTGGTCGTCGTTGACCGCGTTGGCCAGGCGCGGCGGCTGGGTCGTCGCGAGGATCGGCGTCGGGCCGCGTGCCGCATCGGTCAGCAGCGGTGCAGCCGGTACGGCGGGCACGGGATCGGCCGCGCCGCAGGGCAGGGCCTGTGCGGCGAGGAGCAGGCCGCACATCACATGGGAAAGGAGGTGGCGCATCGGTGTCTCCCGCGGTGTCAGACCTTGACGATCTTCACGGCGCACTTCTTGAAATCGGTCTGGAACGAGATCGGGTCGGTGGCATCCAGCGTGACCTTGTTGATCAGCTGGCTGGCATCGAACCACGGCACGAACACCAGGCCGCGCGGCGGCTTGTTGCGCCCGCGCGTCTCGACGCGGGTGCGGATGCTGCCGCGCCGCGACGCGACCTCGATCTCGACCCCGCGCCGCAGCCCGAGCGACCGGGCATCGTCGGGGTGCATGTAGCAGACCGCGTTCGGCACCGCCTTGTGCAGCTCGGGCACGCGGCGCGTCATCGAGCCGGAGTGCCAGTGCTCCAGCACGCGGCCGGTGGACAGCCAGAACGGGTAGTCCTTGTCGGGCAGCTCGGGTGGCGGCTCGTACGGCAGCGCGAAGATCAGCGCCTTGCCGTCCGGGTGGCCGTAGAACTGCCAGCCGGTGCCGGGCTTCACGTAGGGGTCGGAACCTTCCTTGTAGCGCCAGCGCGTCTCCTTGCCGTTCACCACCGGCCAGCGCAGGCCGCGCACCTGGTGGTAGGTGTCGAAGGGCGCGAGGTCGTGGCCGTGGCCGCGGCCGAAGCTCGCGTACTCCTCGAACAGGCCCTTCTKCGGGTAGAAGCCGAACGCCTTCGCTTCGGCGTTCTCGTAGCCGGCCTCGACCTGCGAGGCCGGGAAGCGGTTGACCTGCCCGTTCTCGAACAGCACCTGGAACAGCGTCTTGCCGCGCAGCGCCGGCTTCTTGTCGAGCAGCTCGGCGGGCCAGACCTCGTCGGTCTTGAAGCGCTTCGAGAACTCCATCAGCTGCCACAGGTCGGAGCGCGCCTCGCCGGGCGGGTTGACGAGCTGGTGCCAGAAGTGCGTGCGCCGCTCGGCATTGCCGTAGGCGCCTTCCTTCTCGACCCACATCGCGGCCGGCAGCACCAGGTCGGCCGCGAGCGCGGTGACGGTCGGGTAGGCATCGGACACCACGATGAAGTTGTCGGGGTTGCGGTAGCCCGGGTAGCCCTCCTGCGTGAGGTTCGCGCCGGCCTGCATGTTGTTGTTGACCATCACCCAGTAGGCGTTCAGCTTGCCGTCCTTCAGCATGCGGTTCTGCAGCACCGCGTGGTAGCCGGGCGTGCCGGGGATGGTGCCCTCGGGGATCTGCCAGATCTCTTCGGCGTGGGCGCGGTGCTTCGGGTTGGTGACGACCATGTCGGCCGGCAGCCGGTTGGCGAAGGTGCCGACCTCGCGCGCGGTGCCGCAGGCCGACGGCTGGCCGGTCAGCGAGAACGGGCTGTTGCCGGGCGTCGCGATCTTGCCGGTGAGCAGGTGCAGGTTGTAGACCATGTTGTTCGCCCAGACGCCGCGCGTGTGCTGGTTGAAGCCCATGGTCCAGAACGACATCACCTTGATCTTCGGGTCGGCGTACAGCTCGGCCAGCGCCTCGAGGCGCTCCTTCGGCACGCCGCTCAGCCGGGCAGTGGACTCGAGGTCGTACTGCGCGACGAAGCGCGCGAACTCGTCGAAGCCGATCGGCTTGGAGCCGCCGGCATCGCCCGCGTTCTTCGCGGCCTTCTGCAGCGGGTGCTCCGGCCGCAGGCCGTAGCCGATGTCGGCGTTGCCGAGCCGGAACGAGGTGTGCTTGTCGACGAACTCGCGGTTCACGCGGCCGGTCGAGATGATGTGGTGCGCGATGTAGTTGAGGATCGCGAGATCGGTCTGCGGCGTGAAGGTGAGTTCGATGTCGGCGAGCTCGTACGAGCGGTGCTCGAAGGTCGACAGCACGGCGACCTTCACATCCTTGCCGCTCAGCCGGCGGTCGGTCACGCGCGTCCACAGGACCGGGTGCATCTCGGCCATGTTCGAGCCCCACAGCACGAACGCATCGGCGGCCTCGATGTCGTCGTAGCAGCCCATCGGCTCGTCGGCGCCGAAGGTGCGCATGAAGCCGACCGCTGCCGAGGCCATGCAGTGGCGGGCGTTCGGGTCGAGGTTGTTCGAACGGAAGCCGGCCTTCATCAGCTTCAGCGCGGCATAGCCTTCCCAGACCGTCCACTGGCCGGAGCCGAACATGCCGACGGCGGTGGGGCCTTTCTCCTTCAGCACGCGCTTGAACTGCGCGGCCATCACGTCGAAGGCCTGGTCCCACGAGACGTGCTGGAACTCGCCGTCCTTCGCGTACTGGCCGTTCTTCATGCGCAGCAGCGGGCGGGTCAGGCGGTCTTCGCCGTACATGATCTTCGACAGGAAGTAGCCCTTGACGCAGTTCAGGCCCTTGTTGACCTCGGCCTCGGGGTCGCCGCGCGTCGCGACGACGCGGTTGTCCTTGACGGCGAYGCTGACGCCGCAGCCGGTGCCGCAGAAGCGGCAGGGGGCCTTGGACCACTTCAGCGAGGCGTCGCCGGCGCCCTGGGCGGGCGAGGGCAGCGGGATGCCGGCGACGGCGGCCGCGGCGGCGGCTGCGGTCTGGCGGACGAACTCACGGCGTGGGATCGACATCCGGGACATCGGGGATCTCCTCATTCATGGTGGCCAGGGTGTCGGCGCATTGGTAGACGAGCGCGGCGGTGAGCACGCCGGGGCTGCGTTGGATCAGCGTGATCGCCGCGAGCATCTCGTCGGCGGAGGCGGCTTCGAGCGTGACGATGAGCTTGCCTTGCGGCGACATCGCGTGCACCTCGCTGCCGGGCAGCTGCGCGATGGCGGCGGCGACGGACGCGGTATCGGCCGCAACGGCCTGCACGACGAGGCTCGCGATGTGGAGCTCGGCGGCTTCAACGGGGACCGGCATGGTTCAGTGCGCCGGCGGACCGGTGAAGAGCTGCACCATCCAGACGATGAAGCCGTAGCCGCCGACGAGCGCCACCGCGAGCAGCGGGGCCATCACGGCGGTGAGGAAGAGGAAGCTGCGAAGCTCCTGGCCTTTGGTGAAGGTCTCCGGTGGCTGGCTCATGGCGGCCCTTGACTTGTTGTGGAGCGAGACTTCCGCTGACGGCGCGAATTTGCGCCAGGGGTCGGCGAGCGTCAAGTACAGCGGTAGCATTTGTTGAGGCAGAACAAGGGAACGTCGATGGATCAGGTGATGCGAGCATTGCGCTCCGAGTTTTCCGACCTCGGCGACCCGGAGCAGATCACGCGCGTGCTGCTGCGGCTGACGCTCGCGGCGCTGCTGGGTGGCGTGCTGGGTTATGAGCGGCAGAGCCAGGGCAAGGCCGCGGGCATCCGCACGCACATGCTGGTGGCGATGGGCGCGGCGCTGTTCGTGCTGGTGCCGCAGCAGGGCGGCATGCAGGTGGCCGACCTCAGCCGCGTGATCCAGGGCGTGGTCGCGGGCGTCGGCTTCCTCGGGGCGGGCGCCATCCTGAAGCTGCGTGACGAAGAACAGGTGGTCGGCCTCACGACGGCGGCGGGCGTGTTCATGACGGCCGCGATCGGGGTGGCCTGCGGGCTGGGCCGGGAGTCGACGGCCTTGCTGAGCACCTTGCTGGCGCTGCTGGTGCTGGCGGTGGTGCCGAAGCTGTTCGATCGGGGAGGATCGACCCGGCGCTAGCCGCAGCCCTTCAAGGCCTCGCGCACGGCCGCCGGCCCGGTGACGCCGGGCGGGATGCCCTGCTTGTCCATCTCCTCGAGGATCGGCAGCGCGAGCCGCTGCTGGCTGCAGGCCGCGGCGGCATCGCCGGGTTGCTGCCGGGCCTGCAGCGCGACACCCAGCAGGTGGTGCGCGAGTCCCTGGTGGTGGTGCACGTAGTTGTCTTCTCGCATGCCGGCCGGCAATGCGTCGAACGAGGCCACCGCGGCGCTGAGCACCTCCACGCCGGCACGCGCATCGCGGTCGGCCAGCAGCGCCTCGCCGAGCGAGGTCTGCATGCTGGCGACGTCGGCCTGGAACTGCGTGTTGCCCGGATCCTGGCCGCCGAGCTTGCGCATCATCTCGAGCGCGCGCCGTGCCTGCGCCACCGCCTCGCGCGGCTGGCCGAGGCGGCGCAGGCACCAGGCGATGTTTTCCAGGTTGGTCGCGACGTGCCGGGCGAGCGAGGTGTTCTGCGGGTTCTTCGCCACCAGCGGCTCCAGCACCGCCGTGCTCTTGCGGAAGGCGTCGAGCGCGAGCTGCGCGCTGGCGGCCGTGCTGTCGCGCTGGATCAGCTGTTCGCCGCGCGTCGAGTAGTTCGATGCCAGGTTCAGGCCGGCATCGAGGTCGTCCGGATCCTGCGCGATCAGCGCCACCAGCTGCGCGGCGGCGGCGTCCGCGGTCTTCAGGTAGTTGTCGATGTCACCCGAGAACATCTGCACCTGGCTCAGCTGCCCGTACAGCGTCGCGCGCACCAGCCGCCGTGTGCGGTTCGACGGGTCGGCGGCTGCCAGCTCGTCGGCCACCGCGACGCCGGCGCGCAGCGTGCGCTCGGCCTCGGGGAACTTGCCGGTGAAGCCGAGCACCGCGCCTTCGCGCTGGTGCACGACCGCCGCCTCCTGCTGCGCGTCGCGGTACACCGCGTCGTGCGGTGGCGGCCCGGCCAGCACCGGCGCCAGCAGCTCGATCGCGCGACCGTAGCTCTTGAGCGCGGCTTGCGGATCGCCCAGGCTCGCCAGCCCCGGCCGGCCCTGGATGTCGCCGATGTTGCGGTAGCCGTTCGCCAGCTCGATCTGCAGCGCCGGTTCGTGCTGCGCCTCGGGCGCGATGCCCTCGAGGTAGGCGAGCCCGTTCTCGACCAGCAGCTTGCGCGCCGGCGTGGAGCCCGGCAGCACGCGGATCGCGTCGTGCATCGGGATCATCATCGAGCTGGCCAGCTTGCGCACGCTCGCGAAATGCCGCTCCGCGCGTTCGCGCTGGCGCTGCGCCTCCCAGGCCTGGTAGCCGGCGAAGGCGATGCCGGCGAGCAGCGCCAGGTTGGCCAGCATCACCGCGCCCACCGCGGCACGGTGGCGCAGCACGAAGCGGCCGGCCCGGTAGCTCCACGCCCCGCGGCGCGCCTGCACCGGCAGGCCTTCGAGGTGGCGGAACAGGTCGTCGGCCATCGCTTCGGCCGAGGCGTAGCGGTGCAGCGGATCCTTGCGCAGCGCCTTCATCACCACCGCATCGAGGTCGCCTTCGAGCTGGCGCCGCAGGGTGCGCGGTGCATCGCCGGGCGCGCGGCTCGGGCGCAGCGGTTCGGTGTCGCAGATGGCGCGCGTCAGCGCATACGGGTCGTCGGTCGCCCGGCCGTAGGGGCTGGCCTGCGTCAGCAGGCGGTACAGCACCACGCCGAGCGAGTAGATGTCGCTGGCCGCGGTGACCGGTTCGCCGCGCACCTGCTCGGGGCTCGCGTACTCGGGCGTCAGCGCGCGCAGCGCGGTGGTGGTGCGATCGGCGGCGGGCGCGTCCAGGCGCTTGGCGATGCCGAAGTCGACGAGCTTCACGACGCCGTCGCGCCCGACCAGGATGTTGCCGGGCTTCAGGTCGCGGTGCACCACGCCTTGCCGGTGCGCATGGTCGACCACCAGGCAGAGGCTGCGGAACAGGCGCAGCCGCTCGGCCAGCGGCAGCGCGTGTTCGGCGCACCAGGCGTCGATCGGCACGCCGCCGTCGACCAGGTCCATCACGACGTAGTGCAGGCCTTCGGGCGACACGCCGGCGTCGAGCAGCTTGGCCAGGTTCGGGTGGTCGAGCGCGGCGAGGATGCGCCGCTCGGCATGGAAGCGGTCGAGCAGGAAGCGCGTGTCGGCGCCTTCGCGCACGATCTTCACGGCGACCTGCTGCTCGTACTGCCCGTCGGCCCGTTCGGCGCGGTAGACCTCGCCCATGCCCCCGCGGGCGATCAGGGCCAGCAGCCGGTAGTCGCCCACGCGCTGGCCGCTGGCATCGTGCGGTGCCGCGGCGGCCTCGGCCGACAGCGCATCGAGCAGGCCCGCCGCGGGCGACCGGTCGAGCGGGCCGGTGCCTTCGGCCGCCGCGACCAGCGATTCGAGCTCGGCGCGCAGCGCGGGATCGTCGGGGCAGGCGAGGGCGATCCAGCGCCTGCGTTCGCCAGGTGGGCGCTCGAGCGTGTCGGCCAGCAGCTCCTTCAGGCGCTGCCAGCGCTCGCGATCGAGGGTCATGGGCAGGTCGGGCGCGGGATCGTGCGCGGTGTGGCAAGCGGTGTCGCCGTCGACCCCGGCCGCGCGGTCGGTGCCGCTGCGTGCAGTTGGTTCCATCGAAACTCCCTGTCCGCCCGGATGAGCGGGGAAGGGGAGCTTACCTTGGCGGAATCAGGCCAGGCGGAAGATGCCGACCGCCGCGACCAGTTGATGCGCCTGCACATGCAGGCTGTCGGCGGCAGCGGCCGATTGCTCGACGAGTGCGGCGTTGCGCTGGGTGGCCTCGTCCAGCCCGGCCACCGTGGCGTTCAGCTGGTCGACGCCCGCGGTCTGCTGCTGGCTGGCCTGGCCCATCTCGGCGATCAGCCCGGCCACGCGCTGCACCTGTTCGACCATGCCGCCCATGTGGCGCCCGGCGCTGTTCACCAGCTCGGCGCCGGCCTGCACGCGCTCGACGCTGGAGCCGATCAGCGCCTTGATCTCCCGGGCTGCCGCGGCGCTGCGCTGCGCCAGCGCGCGCACCTCGCCGGCCACCACCGCGAAGCCGCGGCCCTGCTCGCCGGCACGCGCCGCTTCCACCGCCGCGTTCAGCGCGAGGATGTTGGTCTGGAAGGCGATGCCATCGATCACCGAGACGATCTGGCCGATCTTCTGCGAGCCCTCGGCGATGCTGTCCATCGTGTGCACCACCTGCTGCACGGCCGCGCCGCCCTGGCTCGCGGCCGCGCCCGCCTCGGCGGCGAGCCGGGCTGCGCTGCGGGCCGCATCGGCGCTGGCTTTGAGCGCGCCGGTCAGCTGTTCCATCGACGCGGCGGTCTGCTGCAGGTTGCCGGCCTGCAGCTCGGTGCGCTGGCTCAGGTCGGCGTTGCCGCGCGCGATCTGCTGCGAGCCGGTCGCGATCGAATCGCTGCTGGCCCGCACGGTGGCCACCACCTGCGTCAGCCGCTCGCACATCGCCGCCATCGCGGCCATGATGCTGGTGTCGTCGCCGGCCGCCAGCGGCACGCGCTGGCGCAGGTCGCCGGCGGCGACGGCGTTGGCCACCGCCGCCACGTCGGCCGGTTCGCCGCCGACCTGGCCCCACACCGACTTCCACGCGAAGCGGCCGAAGCCGAGCAGCAGCACGGTGGCCGCAAGAAAGACGCTCCATTGCGACCAGGCCACGCGCGTGAGCGTGGCGTCGAAGCTGGCCGAGGCCACGTCGGCAAAGGTGGTCGAGGCCTTGACCGTGGCATCGACGCCGGCCCGGTGTTGCAGGTACAGCGCGTCGGCCGACTTCAGGGCGGCCTGCGCGGCGAGCGCGTCACCGGTCGTGGTGGCCTTCAGCACCGCGCGCGAGGCCTCGAGGAAGCGCACCGCGGCTTCGTGCTGCGGGCCCAGCAACTGCGCCTCCAGGCCGTAGGGCGGGTGGGCGCGCCAGTAGGTGACGCGCTCCTGGTATTCCTTCTCGAGGCGCGCGGCTTCGGCCTGTGCCTTCTCGGGGGCGATGCTGCCTTCCACCGCCTGCGAGAGCACCAGCCGCAGCTCGATCAGGTACATCGGCGGCGGCAGGATGTCGGCGGTGACGTCCTTCGCGACGAAGGTGCGCTGTGCAGCACCGGCCGCCGTGCCGGCGCCCCACAGCGACACCGCCATCAGCACGCTGGCCGCGGCAATGCCCGAGCCGATCAGGAGAACCAGGGTCAATCGCAGTGAACGCATGGGTCGTGGCGGGGGTGAAGGGCTGTTCGGGTTGTCGGCCGAAGCGCCCGCCACTTGAGTGCCGTGTCATGGATCCGGCAGGGGTTGCCGGCGATTGCGTCACGCACGACCACGATCGGGGTGATGATCTCGACCCTGGCCGGAGAGATCGACATGCGCTGCGAAACCATCCACACCCATCCCGATTTCTGCCGCTTGTCGACGATCGAGGGCGCGGCGGTGGACCTGCGCTATGCAAGCGAGCGCAACTTCGTCGGGCGAGACCTGTACGGCGCGCTGGATTGCGCGTGGCTGCATCGGCTGGCGGCAGACGGTCTCGCGCAGGCGGTGGCACGGCTGGCTGCCACGGCGCCGGGGCACCGCCTGCTGGTGCTGGACGCGCTGCGCCCGCACCGCGTGCAGATCCATCTGTGGAACCACCTGGACGGCACCGACCTGCGGCAGTACGTGGCCGACCCGGCGCGCGGCTCGATCCACTCGTTCGGCATGGCGCTGGACGTGACGGTGATCGACGAGGCGGGCGGCGAACTCGACATGGGCAGCGGCTTCGACGAGATGACGGCGCTGTCGCATCCGGTGYTGGAAGCGGCGCATCTGGCGAGCGGGGCTCTGACACCGGTGCAGCATACGAACCGGCTGCTGCTGCGCGATGCGCTGAATGCCGGGAGCTTTCGTGGCATCGACAACGAGTGGTGGCACTTCGAGATGCTGGACCGGCAGCGGGTGCGGGAGCAGTTCATGCGGGTGGAGTGATCTGCCGGCCAGCATGTGGAACCAAGCACGCTGTGAGGTCACATAGCTGCATGAGACAATTTCTTTGCAACCCAACATCGGAGCAACCAAGCCATGGGCTTCCTCATCGACTTCGCGGCGGATCCCAGAGCGGCGTTCGCACGGGGGTTCGTGCGTGGATTGGCGGCGCCCGTGACCTTGTTCGTGCACAACGAAGCGCCGGCACTGCCCAGCGTTCAGATGGTGGAGCCGCCTGCAGCCGGTCGGGAGATCGCCGCTGCGCTTGCGTCGGATTGGGTGAGCATCGGGGATTCGATGCATCGCGAGGTGCAACGTCATGAGCAGGGGCAACAAGCCTCACCAGACGCCGCTGGCTCAGGCAGCAAGCAAGGCGATCGGGCTGGGCGCGGTCAGGGCTGAGCAACAGGTTGTCATCCAGCAAAGCCAGTACACCGGGCAGATTCCGCACCCGGACATCCTCAAGCAGTTCGATCAGCTCATTCCCGGCACGGGAGCGAAGCTCATTCTTTGGGCCGAAGAGGAGCAGCAACACCGCCGCTCGATGGAGCGAGCAGCGCTGGATGCCAACATCGCGGCCCAGCACTCGCAGAGCCTGACCAACGCCTACACCGCACGCGCGATCTTTCGCAGCGACATGATGGGGCAAACCTGTGGCGTCCTGGTCTGCCTGGTCTGTGTGGTTGGCGCGATCTGGATGGGCACGATCGGCCAGCCGTGGGTCGCTGCGGCGCTCGCCGCGATACCGACTGCGGCTGTTATCAACGCATTCCGCTCAAGCATGTTCAGCCGCAAGCGGCAGGTCGACGAGGCGAAGTCGTAGCGCAGGCCGCTGTCGCACCCGTGGCGGGTCAGAACCGGTACGCCGTGAACACCACGACGCTGTTCTGCGCCTTCTTCTCGGTGATCGGGCTGTCGGCCGCGTCGCGCTGCAGGCTGCGCGTCGACAGGCGGGTGCCGATGCCCCACTGCTTGTCGATCTGGTAGTCGGCCCCGACGGTGAAGCCCACCGATTCGATGCCCGAGCGCGGCCTGTACACCGCGCGGCCCGACCGCGCCGCCTGCTGCTCGTCGATGCCGAAGTAGGTCTGCATCGCGCTGCGGCTGGCCCAGGTCACCCCCGGGCCGGCGGACAGCATCAGGCCCGCAGCCGGGCTGTACTTGCCCTCGACGTCGAACGACAGCCGCCCGCCCTGGTGCTTGCCGCCGATGTCGCCGACCACGTTGCCGCGGGCGGTGAACCAGCCGTCGGAGTAGCTTGCGAACACCGCGCCGAGCACGGTGCCGTCGATGTCGCCCAGGCCGCGCAGGCGCTCGGCATCGGATTCCTTGCGCGGCTTCTCGAGGTCGCCGCCGATGCCCAGGCCGACGCGCCAGTGCGGGTCGGTGATGATGAACGCGCCGATGCCGGCCGGCACGCCGGCGCCGGGCACGCCGCCGATGAAGTAGCGGCCCCGGTTGGCGGCCAGCACCGGGAAGGCGCGCACCTTGTGCTCGGCGCTGCCGGGGTACCTGGGGATGCTGCCGACGCCGAGGCCGGCGGTGAACTGCCAGCTGTCGTCGGCCGGCGCGGCCGGTTCCTCCGCCAGGGCGAGCGAGGCGCTCAGCAGCGCCAGCGCGCCGGTCAGCAGGGTCGGGATCATCGGATGGAAGAGGCGATGGCGCAGGGTCATGCAGGTCTTTCGGAAGGCGTTGGAATCGGTGAACATGGGAAGTCTCGCTCGGTTGGGATGGAAAGCAGTGTCGGAACCCCGCCTGAAGCGAACCTGAACCCTTCATGAAGGTTCGATGAAGGCGCCCGCCGCGACCCCGGCGCGGCTTCACCCTACCTTCAGGTTCGGCGTCTCCAATCGGTGTCCATGAGCCATGCCATGARGATCCTGCTGATCGAAGACGACCTCGAACTGGGCAACGGCGTGCGCATCGCGCTCGAAGACCAGGGCCTGCAGGTCACCTGGGTGCGCCGGCTGGGCGACGCGCTGCACGCGATCGACACCCAGGCCTGCGACCTGGTGCTGCTCGACCTGGGCCTGCCCGACGGCGACGGCCTGGCGCTGCTGGCGCGCCTGCGCCGCGAGCGCCTGCCGATGCCGGTGCTGATCCTGACGGCGCGCGACGCGCTCGAAGACCGCCTGGCCGGCCTCGACAGCGGCGCCGACGACTACCTGGTGAAACCGTTCGCGCTGGCCGAGCTGCTGTCGCGCGTGCGGGCGCTGGCGCGGCGCAGCTTCGGCCTGGTCAACGACACGATCGAGATCCGCCAGCTCGCGCTGCACGAGGCGACGATGCGCGTGACGGTCGACGAGCGGGCGGTCGAGCTGTCGCGCAGCGAGTTCGAGCTGCTGTGCCTGCTGATGAAGCGCGCCGACCGCGTGCTGACGCGCCGCGTGCTCGAAGAGCAGGTGCTGCCCGGCGGGCTCGACAACGAGAGCAACGTGCTCGACGTGCACATGTCCAACCTGCGCCGCAAGATCGGGCCGGGCTACATCCGCACGGTGCGTGGCGTCGGCTACGTGATCGACCGCGTCGCACCGGCCAAGGGCGGGGCATGACGCCCGCCGCATTGTGGAGGCGGCTGCGCAGCTCGCTGGTCAGCCGCCTGGTGCTGGCCCAGATGCTGACGGTGCTGCTGCTGTGGTCGGCGGCGATGGCCTATTTCGTGTGGGACACCGCGCGCTACGACGAGATCTTCGAGCCCGGCCACATGGGCCCGAGGGCCGACATGATCCTCGCGCTGGTCGACAGCCTGGCCGACCGGCCCGAGCAGCTGCAGGAGGTGCTGCGCAAGCTCGACGTGTTCCAGCGCCGCGAGAACCATGAAGAAGACGACCCGGCGTTGCGCATGTCGATGAACGTCTGGCTCGGCGACCGGCTGCTCTATGCCTCGCCCGGCTCGCCCGGCGTGGTGCCGGCGACGCAGCAGCGCCGGCTCGAGAAGCTGCTCATCGACGGCATGCCGTGGCGCACCTACACGCAGCAGTCGGCGCAGTCCGCAGCGCGCGTCACGTTGATCCGTTCGGGCCACGCGGTGTCGATCCTGTTCGCGATCGGCGAGCGCGGCATCCTGATCCTGCCGCTGCTGATCAGCCTGCCGTTCCTGGTGCTGCCGGCCTGGTGGTCGGTGCGGCTGGCGTTGCGGCCATGGCGCCGCTTCTCGCAGGAGATCGAGACGCGCAGCCCCGGCGACCTGGCGCCGCTGCGCTTCGGCAGCGCCTACCGCGAACTGCGGCCGGTGGCCGATGCGGTGAACACGCTGCTCGCGCGCGTGGCGGCGAGCCTGGCGCGCGAGCGCAGCTTCATCGCCGACGCGGCGCACGAGTTGCGCACGCCGCTGGCCGCGATGCGCATCAACATCGAGGCGCTGCAGGCGCACCGCGGCGATGCGCGCGATGCCGAGCTGCTCGACGGGCTGGTGCGCAGCGGCGAGCGGGCGAGCCGGCTGGTGGCACAGCTGCTGGGGCTGATGCGCAGCGACAGCGGGCGCACCCAGGCGGCGCGGCTGTCGCTCGACGAGCTGGTGCAGGACCGGCTGGCGGCGCTGTCGGGGCTGGCGACGGAGCGCGGCGTCGAGCTGGAGCTGGCGTGCGCCGAGCGCTGCGAGATCGAGGCCGAGCGCGAGGGGCTGACGTCGCTGGTCGACAACCTGGTCGAGAACGCGATCAAGTACTCGCCCGCCGGGTCGACCGTGTCGGTGCGGGTGGGGGGCGATGCGTCGCTGGTGGTGGAGGATGCCGGTCCGGGCATCGCGGCGGACTGGCGCGAGCGCGTGTTCGATCGCTTCTTCCGGGTGCCCGACCAGGCGCAACCGGGCAGCGGCCYGGGCCTGGCCATCGTCAAGTCGGTGGCCGATCGGCATGGCGCGACGGTTGAACTGGCCGATGGCCTCGAAGGTCGCGGCCTGCGGGTGACCGTGCGCTGGTCTTGAGATTGACAACTGGCGGAGAGAGCGGGATTCGAACCCGCGGGGGGCTATTAACCCCCACACGCTTTCCAGGCGTGCGACTTAAACCGCTCATCCATCTCTCCGGAGCCGGCGAGTTTAGCCTACCTCCGAGGGGGCTTCGGACCGGTCCCGCGGGAATTTCGCTCAGGGCTGGCCGGGTGCCTTCGCCTTCATCAGCGCCATCGCGGTGCCGATCAACCCGGCCACCTCGGTCATGTTCCCCGGCACGATCATCGTGTTGTTCTTCTGCGCCAGGTGCGCATAGGCATCCACCGCCTTCTCGGCCACCTTCAGCTGCACCGCCTGCTCGCCGCCCGGTTCGCGGATCGCCTCGGCGATCTTGCGGATCGCGCCGGCCGTGGCATCGGCCACCGCGGTGATCGCCGACGCCTCGCCCTGCGCCTTGTTGATCTCGGCCTGCCGCGCCCCTTCGGAGCGGGCGATCGAGGCCTCGCGCTCGCCGGTGGCGATGTTGATCTGTTCCTGCTTGCGGCCTTCGGAGGCCGCGATCAGCGCGCGCTTCTCGCGCTCGGCGGTGATCTGCGCCTGCATCGAGCGCAGGATCTCGGCCGGCGGCGTCAGGTCCTTGATCTCGTAGCGCAGCACCTTCACGCCCCAGTTGCCGGCCGYCTCGTCGAGCGCGCTCACCACAGCGCCGTTGATCGTGTCGCGCTCCTCGAAGGTCTTGTCCAGCTCCATCTTGCCGATCACCGAGCGCAGCAGCGTCTGCGCCAGCTGCGTGATCGCGAACACGTAGTTGCTCGAGCCGTAGCTCGCGCGCATCGGGTCGGTGATCTGGAAGTAGATGATCCCGTCCACCTGCAGCTGCGTGTTGTCCTTCGTGATGCAGACCTGGCTCGGCACGTCGAGCGGCACCTCCTTCAGCGAATGCTTGTAGGCCACCCGCTCAATGAACGGCACCACGAAGCTCAGGCCCGGCACCAGCGTGCGGTCGTACTTGCCCAGCCGCTCGACCACCCAGGCATGCTGCTGCGGCACGATCTTCAGCGTGCGCACGATGAAGATGCCGACGATCACGACCAGAATCAGCGCGATTTCCATGTGAGGCTTTCCAGGGAGTAGGAGAACAGGGAAGGGAGCAGGGAAGGGGGATCGGCAGCTCGAGGAGTCAACGGCCGGCGGCGGGCACCAGCACCAGCCAGTTGCCTTCCACCGCCTGCACCACGTGCTCGCCCGGCTGCGCCGGCGCACCGGGGGCGAGGCGCGCGGTCCAGGTGGAGCCGCGGTAGGGCACGCGGGCGGTGCGGTCGTCGGCCCAGGCCGCCACGGTCACGTGCTCGCCGATGTCGATGTTGACGTCGCGGTTCTCGCGCACCGGGCCGGCCGGCGGGTGCTGCAGGCGGCGCCAATGCCACAGCGCCACCGCGCCGCCGCCCACCAGGGCCGCCATCACCAGCTGGCCGGGCAGCTTGAAGCCCAGCAGCGCGGCAATCGCCGCGGCCGCCAGGCCGAGCGCGAACATCAGCAGGTAGAAGGTGCCGGTGGCCAGCTCGGCGGCCACCGCCACCCCGGCCGCCACCCACCAGAACGTTGACGGGCTCATGTCCACGGGCTCTCCTCGTTTGAGCGTCTGTTGCGTCCACCCCGCACGCAGGTCGGCAGTGTAAGGCGCACCCCGCGCCTGTCATCGATCGGCCCTACACTTCGCGCCTTCATTCCGTTGCCCTCCAGAGGTGGCCATGCTCCGTTTCAACTTTCCGATCGTCATCATCGACGAAGACTTCCGCTCCGAGAACACCTCGGGCCTGGGAATCCGGGCGCTGGCCGCGGCCATCGAGAAAGAGGGCTTCGAGGTGCTGGGCGCCACCAGCTACGGCGACCTGTCGCAATTCGCGCAGCAGCAAAGCCGCGCCAGCGCCTTCATCCTGTCGATCGACGACAACGAGTTCACGCAAGGCCCCGAGCTCGACCCGGTGGTGCTGAACCTGCGCAAGTTCATTCAGGAGATCCGCTTCAAGAACGCCGAGATCCCGATCTACCTGTATGGCGAGACGCGCACCTCGCAGCACCTGCCCAACGACGTGCTGCGCGAGCTGCACGGCTTCATCCACATGTTCGAGGACACGCCGGAGTTCGTGGCCCGCCACATCATCCGCGAAGCCAAGTCGTACATGGACGGCCTGGCGCCGCCGTTCTTCCGCGCGCTGGTCGACTACGCGCAGGACGGCTCGTACTCGTGGCATTGCCCCGGCCACTCGGGCGGCGTCGCGTTCCTGAAGAGCCCGGTCGGGCGCATGTTCCACCAGTTCTTCGGCGAGAACATGCTGCGCGCCGACGTGTGCAACAGCGTCGACGAGCTCGGCCAGCTGCTCGACCACACCGGTCCGATCGCCGAGAGCGAGCGCAACGCGGCGCGCATCTTCAACGCCGACCACTGCTTCTTCGTCACCAACGGCACCAGCACCAGCAACAAGATGGTGTGGCACCACAATGTGGCGCCGGGCGACGTGGTGGTGGTCGACCGCAACTGCCACAAGTCGATCCTGCACTCGATCATCATGACGGGCGCGGTGCCGGTGTTCCTGCCGCCCACGCGCAACCACTACGGCATCATCGGCCCGATCCCCGAGGCCGAGTTCTCGCCGGCCGCCATCCAGCGCAAGATCGCGAAGAACCCGCTGCTGGCCGGCGTCGACGCGAAGAAGGTCAAGCCGCGCATCCTGACGCTGACGCAGAGCACGTACGACGGCGTGCTCTACAACACCGAGAGCATCAAGAAATCGCTCGACGGCTACATCGACACGCTGCATTTCGACGAGGCCTGGCTGCCGCACGCCGCCTTCCACGAGTTCTACGGCGAATACCATTCGATGGGCCGCAACCGCCCGCGCCCGAAGGACCAGATCGTCTACGCGACGCAGTCCACGCACAAGCTGCTGGCCGGCATCAGCCAGGCCTCGCAGGTGCTGGTGCAGGACGCGCAGCACCGCAAGCTCGACACGCACCTCTTCAACGAGGCCTACCTGATGCACACGTCGACCAGCCCGCAGTACGCGATCATCGCGAGCTGCGACGTGGCCGCGGCGATGATGGAGGCGCCGGGCGGGCGCGCGCTGGTGGAAGAGAGCATCGCCGAATCGATGGACTTCCGCCGCGCGATGCGCAAGGTCGACAAGGAGTACGGCAAGGACTGGTGGTTCAAGGTCTGGGGCCCGGACAAGATCGCGGCCGAAGGCATCGGCAAGAGCAGCGACTGGGTGCTGAAGGCCGGCGAGAAGTGGCACGGCTTCGGTGACCTGGCGGGCGGCTTCAACCTGCTCGACCCGATCAAGTGCACGCTGATCACGCCGGGGCTCGATGTGTCGGGCAAGTTCGCCAAGACCGGCATTCCGGCGTCCATCGTCACCAAGTTCCTGGCCGAGCACGGCGTGGTGGTCGAGAAGACGGGGCTGTACTCGTTCTTCATCATGTTCACGATCGGCATCACGAAGGGCCGCTGGAACACGCTGCTGACCGCGCTGCAGCAGTTCAAGGACGACTACGACCGCAACGCGCCGCTGTGGCGCGTGCTGCCGGAGTTCGTGGCCAAGCAGCCGCGCTACGAGCGCATGGGGCTGCAGGACCTGAGCCAGGCCATCCACGAGATGTACGCGAAGGGCGACATCGCGCGGCTGACCACCGAGATGTATTTGTCCGACCTGCAGCCGGCGATGAAGCCCACCGATGCGTTCGCGCGCATCGCGCACCGCGACACCGAGCGCGTGGCGATCGACGACCTGGAAGGCCGCGTCACCACCTCGCTGCTGACACCGTACCCGCCGGGCATCCCGCTCTTGATCCCGGGCGAGCGCTTCAACAAGAAGATCGTCGACTACCTGAAATTCACGCGCGCGTTCAACGCCAAGTTCCCGGGCTTCGACACCGATGTCCACGGGCTGGTGGAGCATGACAGCGGCGAGGGGTCGCGGACGTACCACGTGGATTGCGTGAAGGAAGGCTGAGCGGGAATTCGCAGCGGGGGAGGTACGAATGGACCTCCTCAAGGTTGATGAATTTGCTCGGCCTGTCGTGAAAAATCCCCGCGCGCATCGCTAGACTGCGCGCACCGCAGCGGCAGACCACTGCCGCGC
>NZ_JBFUFQ010000098.1:0-20615 GCF_056403355.1 Rhizobacter sp. P2_H3
GGCGGTAGGCGATCCACTCCTGCAGCATCAGCCGCAGCGTCTTCTGCGTCGGCCGGCCATCGGCGCCGATCATCGTCAGGTTGATCGGCGCCGAGCTCTCCAGGCTGGTGTGCGCGAGCAGCGTGTTGATCAGGTCCTGCTGCTCGATGCGGCTGGTCTTCGGCTCGATCACGATGCGCACCGGCGCATCCTTGTTCGATTCGTCGCGCACCACGTCGAGCACCGCCAGCACCGAGGCCTTCAGCTGCACCTGGTCGGCGCTCAAGGCCTTCTTGCCGGTCTTGATCTTCGGGTTGATCAGCTCCTCGATCTCTTCCAGCACCTTCTGCACGCTGGTGCCGTGCGGCAGCTCGGTGATGACGAGCTGCCACTGGCCGCGCGCCAGGTCCTCGATCTTCCAGCGCGCGCGCACCTTCAGGCTGCCGCGGCCGGTGGTGTAGGCGGCGCGGATCTCCTCGGGCGCGCTGATGATCTGGCCGCCGCCCGGGTAGTCGGGGCCGGGCACCAGCGTGAACAGTTCGTCGTCGCCCAGGTGCTCGTTGCGGATCAGCGCGACGGTGGCCGCCGCGATCTCGCGCAGGTTGTGCGAGGGCAGCTCGGTGGCCAGCCCCACCGCGATGCCGCTCGCGCCGTTCAGCAGCACGAAGGGCAGCCGCGCCGGCAGCAGCCGCGGCTCGCGCTCGACGCCGTCGTAGTTGGGGATGAAATCGGCCGTGCCTTCGTCGAGCTCGTCGAGCAGCAGGCGCGAGATCGGCGCGAGGCGCGCCTCGGTGTAGCGCATCGCGGCCGCGTTGTCGCCGTCGCGCGAGCCGAAGTTGCCCTGGCCGTCGACCAGCGGGTAGCGCTGCGAGAAGTCCTGCGCCATGCGCACCATCGCGTCGTACGCGGCCTGGTCGCCGTGCGGGTGGAACTTGCCGATCACGTCGCCGACGACGCGCGCGCTCTTGACCGGGCGCGCACCGGCCGTGCCGCTGAAGGCCAGGCCCAGGCGCTGCATCGCGTACAGGATGCGCCGCTGCACCGGCTTCTGGCCGTCGCACACATCGGGCAGCGCGCGGCCCTTGACGACGCTGAGCGCGTATTCGAGGTACGCGCGTTCGGCGTAGTGGGCGAGCGTGATGGCGTCGTCGGGGTTGCCGGTGTCGAAGAGATCGGTGGTCATGTGTTTTTCAAGGAAAGGCTTCGCGCCGTTGCTAGCGCGAAGCTTCGGATGCGGCGGCGCCGTGCATCTGCAACCCGGTGCGTGCGCTCGGCATGCGCGCCTGCAGCAGCGCCCAGTAGAGCTCCAGCACCAGGTGCACGTGCGCCTGGGTCTCGGGAATCGGCGGCATCTCGCCGCCGGCCTTGCGCACCGCCGATTCGCCGGCGTTCCACGCCGCCAGCGCGACATCGATGCGGCCGAAACGGCGCGTCAGGTTCGACAGCATGCGGGCGCCGGTGAGGATGTTGGTGCGCGGGTCGAGCAGCTTCTCGCGCAGCGCCGCGGAGCGCTCGCCGGCCGCGAAACCGCCGTAGTGCTGCGCGGCGATCGGCGTCAGCTGCATCAGCCCGACCGCGCCGCGCGGCGACACCGCCTTCGCGTTGAAGCCGGACTCGACCGCGATGATGGCCTTCAGCAACTCGATGTCGACGCCGTGCGCTGCAGCCGCTTCCCGCAGCAGCGGCTGCAGCGACTTCACTTCGGGCGCGAACTCCAGCCACGTGAGCAGGCCGCCCGCGCCATCGGTCTTGCCGGGCACGCGCAGCTGTGCCGCATCGCCCAGCACCAGGTGGTAGCGCGAATCGACCTGCGTCGGCGCGAGGTGCGCGGTGCCGCTGCCGTCGACGTAGCCCCACAGCTCGGCATGCGCGAGCGCGGGCACGGCGAGTGCAGCAGCCGCCAGCGCGGTCTTCATCTCAGACATCCACCTCGACGTCGTCGCCGCGCAGTTCCATCAGCTCGCGGCGGGCCTGCGCCTCGCCCTTGCCCATCAGCTTGGTCAGCGACTCGGTGGTGGCGGTGAAATCGAGCGCGCCGAAGGCCACCTGCAGCAGGCGGCGCGTGTCGGGGTTCAGCGTGGTGTCCCACAGCTGCTCGGCGTTCATCTCGCCCAGGCCCTTGAAGCGGCCGATGCTCCAGCTGTTGTCGCGCGCGCCTTCCTTGCGCAGCTTGTCCAGCGTGGCCGCCAGCTCGCCTTCGTCCAGCACATAGAGCTTGGCCGCGGGCTTCTTGCCGCGCGCCGGCGCATCGACGCGGAACAGCGGCGGCTTCGCGATGTAGACGTTGCCGCGCTCGATCAGCTTCGGGAAGTGCCGGAAGAACAGCGTCAGCAGCAGCACCTGGATGTGCGAGCCGTCGACGTCCGCATCGCTCAGGATGCAGATCTTGCCGTAGCGCAGCCCCGACAGGTCCGGCTCGTCGGTGGCACTGTGCGGGTCGACGCCGATCGCCACCGCGATGTCGTGGATCTCGTTGTTCGCGAACAGCCGGTCGCGCTCGACCTCCCACGCATTCAGCACCTTGCCGCGCAGCGGCAGCACCGCCTGCGTCTCCTTGTTGCGGCCCATCTTCGCGCTGCCGCCGGCCGAGTCGCCCTCGACCAGGAACAGCTCGTTCAGCGCCAGGTCGCGGCTTTCGCAATCGGTCAGCTTGCCGGGCAGCACCGCCACGCCCGAGCCCTTGCGCTTCTCGACCTTCTGGCTCGCGCGCTGGCGCGTCTGCGCCTGCTTGATCACCAGGTCGGCCAGCTTGCGGCCCAGCTCCACATGCTGGTTCAGCCACAGCTCCAGCGCCGGCTTCACGTAGGTGGAGACCAGCCGCAGCGCATCGCGGCTGTTCAGCCGCTCCTTGATCTGGCCCTGGAACTGCGGGTCCAGCACCTTGGCCGACAGCACGAAGCTGGCGCGCGAGAACACGTCTTCGGGCATCAGCTTCACGCCCTTGGGCAGCAGGCTGTGCAGGTCGATGAAGCCCTTCACCGCGCCGAACAGGCCGTCCTTCAGGCCGGATTCATGCGTGCCGCCGTTCACCGTGGGGATCAGGTTCACGTAGCTCTCGCGCATCGGCGAGCCTTCCTCGGTGAAGGCCACGCACCAGGCGGCGCCCTCGCCCTCGGCGAAGTTCTCGGTCTCGCGTGAATCGGCGTAGCGCTCGCCCTCGAACAACGGGATCACCGGGTCGGCCGCCAGCGCCTGCATCAGGTAGTCGCGCAGGCCGCCCTTGTAGGTCCAGGTCAGCACCTCGCCGCTCTTCTCGATCGTCAGCGAGACGATGACGCCCGGCATCAGCACCGCCTTGCTGCGCAGCAGGTGCGTGAGCTCGGCCTTCGGGAAATCGACGCTCTCGAAGTACTTCGGGTCCGGCCAGGCGCGCACCGTGGTGCCGGTCTTGCGGTCACCCGACGAGGCCGCGTACACGCCCTTGCGGATCGCCAGCGGCTCGATCACGTCGCCGCCCGAGAACGCCAGCTGCGCCACCTGGCCCTCGCGGTACACCGTGACCTCCAGTCGCTTGGCCAGCGCGTTCGTCACGCTGACGCCCACGCCATGCAGCCCGCCCGAGAAGCTGTAGGCGCCGCCGGAGCCCTTGTCGAACTTGCCGCCGGCGTGCAGCCGGGTGTAGACGATCTCGACCACCGGCACCTGCTCTTCGGGATGCAGGCCGAACGGAATGCCACGGCCGTCGTCGTGCACGGTGACCGAACCGTCGGTGTGCAGCACCACGTCGATGCGCTTGCCGTGGCCGGCCAGCGCCTCGTCGGCCGCGTTGTCGATGACCTCCTGGATGATGTGCAGCGGGTTGTCGGTGCGGGTGTACATGCCCGGCCGCTGCTTCACGGGCTCGAGGCCCTTCAGGACACGGATCGATGACTCGCCGTAGGAATTGCTGGGTTTGGTCGCCATGGGGCGGGATTCTAGAAGCCCGTCAAGTTACAACTCGTAGTCCACCGTGGCGCATGCGACACAGCGCGGTCGCCGCAGCAAGTTACCCTTGCGCGCGTTTTTCGCTCCAAACCCACTTCCAATGCGCCTTGCCTCCGCCTCCCTGATCGCCCTGCTGGGCGCCATCGCGCCGATCGCCCAGGCCGCCGACCTGAACACGCTGCAGTCGCTGTCGCAGTCCGAATTCCGCCTGCTGTCGGAAGACCTGGGCGCGATCGTGTCGTTCAAGCCGCTGATCCCGTCCGAGCCGCTCGGGCTGACCGGCTTCGACATCGGCATCGGCGTCTCGGGCACCGCGATCGAGAACCGCGGCATCTGGCAGAAGGCGGCCGGCGGCACGAGCGTACCGTCGACGATTCCCGTGCCGTCGCTGCGCGCCCACAAGGGACTGCCGTTCGACATCGACCTGGGCGTGTCGGTCTCGCGCGTGCCGACGGCCGGCATCACCATCACCGGCGGCGAGCTGCGCTGGGCGCCGCTGGCCGGCAACGCGGTGCTGCCGGCGATCGCGCTGCGCGCCAGCGCATCGTCGATCTCGGGCGTCGACCAGTTGAAGCTGCGCACCTACGGCTTCGACGTCTCGGTGTCCAAGGGCTTCCTGTTCGCGACGCCCTACGCCGGCCTCGGCACCGTCAACGTCAGCAGCAAGCCCGAGGCATCGTCGCTGAAGGGCAAGGAAGATTTCAACCTCGCGAAGGCATTCGCCGGCGTGAACATCAACTTCGGCCTGGCCAACCTGGCCTTCGAGGCCGACAAGACGGGCAAGGCGACCAGCTACAGCGCGAAGTACGGCTTCAGGTTCTGAGTCGCAGGGCAATCCGTTACATTCGCCCGATGTCCCGGACTGCCACCGCCCCCGCCCCGCTCTCGATGAAACAGGTGCTGCTGTGCGGCGCCATGATCGTCACGCTGTCGATGGGCATCCGCCACGGCTTCGGCCTGTGGCTGCAGCCGATCACGATGGACCGCGGCTGGACGCGCGAGACCTTCGCCTTCGCGCTCGCGGTGCAGAACCTCGCCTGGGGCGTCGCCGGCCCGTTCGCCGGCGCGCTGGCCGACCGCTTCGGCGCCTTCAAGGTGCTGATCGTCGGCAGCCTGCTCTACGCCGGCGGGCTGGTGCTGATGGCCGTCTCCACCTCGGGCCTCGCCTTCACCGGCAGCGCCGGCCTGCTGCTCGGCATGGCGCAGTCGGGCACCACCTACGCGGTGGTCTACGGCGTGATCGGCCGCAACGTCGCGCCCGAGAAACGCAGCTGGGCGATGGGCGTGGCCGCCGCGGCCGGCTCGTTCGGCCAGTTCCTGATGGTGCCCACCGAGAACTGGCTGATCGGCCACCTCGGCTGGCAGCAGGCCCTGTTCGTGCTGGGCTGCATCGCGCTCGCCATCATCCCGCTGGCCGCCGGCCTGAAGGAGCCGAAGTTCATCGTCAACCCGCTGCAGCAGAGCCTCGGCGCCGCGCTGCGCGAGGCCTTCGCCTACCCGAGCTTCCTGCTGCTGATGGCCGGCTACTTCGTCTGCGGCTTCCAGGTGGTGTTCATCGGCGTGCACATGCCCAGCTACCTGAAGGACCACGGCCTGTCGCAGGACGTCGCCACCGGCGCGCTCGCGCTGATCGGCCTGTTCAACGTGATCGGCACCTACACCGCCGGCGCGCTCGGCCAGCGCCTGCCCAAGCGCTACATCCTGTCGACGATCTATGCGCTGCGCTCGGTGGCGATCGTCATCTTCCTGAGCGTGCCGCTGTCGCCGACCAGCGTCTACGTGTTCGCCTCGGTGATGGGCGTGCTGTGGCTGTCGACCGTGCCGCCGACCAACGCGATCGTCGCGCAGGTCTTCGGCGTGCGCTACCTGTCGATGCTGGGCGGCTTCGTGTTCCTGAGCCACCAGGTCGGCTCCTTCCTCGGCGTCTGGCTGGGCGGCAAGCTGTACGACAGCACCGGCAGCTACGACGTGGTGTGGTGGATCGCGGTCGGGCTGGGCGTGTTCGCCGCGCTCGTCAACCTGCCGGTGCGCGAATCAGCGATCGTGCGGGCAGCCCCGCAACCGGCGTGAGCGGGCACGACATGAAAAAGGGCCTGGCCCGCGTGGCGATCTGGCTGGCGGTGGGTGCCGCACTGCTGCTCGTGTTCGCGGCCTACCTGAACCCCGAGATGGCCTTCACGCTCGCCAACCAGCTGTGGAACTGCTTCTGACATGTACGTCGTCGTGATCACCGGCGCCTCCGACGGCATCGGCGCCGAGATGGCCCGGCAGTGGGCCGCGCGCGGCAAGGCCAACATCGCGCTGGTGCTGGCGGCGCGCAACGTCGACAGGCTGGAGGCCGTTGCCGCCGAGTGCCGCACGCACGGCGCGCAGGCGCTGGTGCAGCGTTGCGACGTGAGCGTGCAGGCCGATTGCACCGCGCTCGTCGACGCGACGATGAACACCTTCGGTCGGCTCGACACGCTGGTCAACAACGCCGGCATGTCGGCCCAGGCGCTGCTGCGCGACGTGGCCGACCTCGGCTGGTACGAAGACCTGATGCGCGTGAACCTGTGGGGCAGCGTCTGGTGCACCCATGCGGCGCTGCCGCACCTGAAGACGAGCTACGGCCGCATCGTCGCGGTGTCCAGCCTGGCCGGGCTGGTCGGCGTGCCGGGGCGCACCGCCTACGCGGCCACCAAGTTCGCGATGACCGGCTTCTTCGAGTCGCTGCGGCCGGAGATCGGCCGCCAGGGCATCAGCGTGACGATCGCGTACCCGGGCGTCGTCGCGACGGAAATCCGCCGCCGCGGCTACGACGCGAGCGGCCAGGCCGCCGGCCGCAGCGGGCTCGACGAATCGGATGCGATGCCGGTCGAGACCTGCGCGCGGCTGATCATCGACGGCGCCGAGGCGCGCCGGCGCGATGTCGTGATGACGGCGCAGGGCAAGCTCGGCCGCTGGCTGAAGCTGGTCGCGCCGCGGCTGATCGACCGGCTGGCGCTGAAGGCGCTGAACCAGCACGCCCGGCCGCAATGAGCGCGACGCTGAGCCCGCATGGCGGCCCTGCCCCCTCGGCCTGGGTGCAGCGCTGGTCGCACCTGATCGCGCCGGGCGCGCGCGTGCTCGACGTGGCCTGCGGCAGCGGCCGCCACGTGCGCTGGTTCGCCGGCCGGGGCTGCCACGTGACCGCGCTCGACCGCGACGCGGCCGCCACCGAAGCGCTGCACCCGATCGCCGACGTGGTGCTGGCCGACATCGAGGCCGGTCCGTGGCCGCTGCCCGAGCGGCATTTCGACGCCGTCGTCGTGACCAACTACCTGTGGCGCCCGCTGCTGCCCACGCTGTGCCAGGCGCTGGCCGACGGCGGCGTGCTGATCTACGAGACCTTCGCGCACGGCCAGCAGGGCGTGGGCCGGCCGGCCAACCCGGATTTCCTGCTGCGCCCGGGCGAGCTGCTGGACGCGGCGCGCGGCCTGCGCGTGGTCGCGTTCGAGGACGGCTTCCTCGGCTCGCCGGCGCGCTTCGTGCAGCGCATCGCCGCGGTGAACGCCGGCGCCGACGCCGGCGGACCGGGTGAAATCCCGCGTTATCTGCTGGACGCCGGGCACCCCCCGCAGGGTGAGTAAAATCCGCGGATTCCGAGGATCCCGCATGAAATCCATTGTTGGCAGCATCGTCGCGCTGATCACGCCGATGCACGAGGACGGCAGCGTCGACTATGACGCGCTGCGCCGCCTGATCGACTGGCACATCGACGAAGGCACCGACTGCATCGGCGTCGTCGGCACCACCGGCGAAAGCCCCACGGTCTCGGTCGAGGAGCACTGGGAGATCATCCGCGTCGCGGTCGAGCATGCACGCGGCCGGGTGCCGATCATGGCCGGCACCGGCGCCAACTCCACCCGCGAGGCCATCGAGCACTCGCGCTACGCCCGCAAGGCCGGCGCCGACTGCACGCTGTCGGTCGTGCCGTACTACAACAAGCCGTCGCAGGAAGGCATCTACCAGCACTTCAAGGCCATCGCCGAAGCGGTCGACATCCCGATGGTGCTGTACAACGTCCCCGGCCGCACCGTCGCGGACATGCTGCCCGAGACCACGCTGCGCCTGGCGCAGATCCCCGGCATCGTCGGCATCAAGGAGGCCAGCGGCAACATCGAGCGCGCCGGCTGGCTGGTGCGCAATGCGCCGAAGGGCTTCTCGATCTATTCCGGCGACGACCCGACCGCGATCGCGTTGATGCTGCTGGGCGGCCACGGCAACGTGAGCGTCACCGCCAACGTCGCGCCGCGTGCGATGCACGAGCTGTGCAAGGCCGCGCTGGCCGGCCAGGTGCGCGAGGCGACCGACATCCACCTGAAGCTGCTGCCGCTGCACAAGAACCTGTTCGTCGAACCGAGCCCGGCGCCCACCAAATGGGCCTTGTCGCGGCTGGGCCGCTGCGGCGCCACGCTGCGCCTGCCGATCGTCGGGCTGACGGCCGCGGGCCAGGCCACGGTGGAACAAGCGATGCGCGAATCGGGTCTGCTGTGAGCAGCCGCTGCGACCTGCGCTGACGCGATTGCTTCCGCTCCACCTTCTTCATTCCCCCTCACCGGCTCGGCCGGCGCCGCTGTGGCACTGTCCTCGGAGATGTACAACGTGACCCGTTTCCCCCTGAACCCTCTCGCCAAGGCACTCGCTGCCGCCCTCTCGCTGGGCCTCGCCGCAGCCGGATGCTCGTCGATCGAGACGGCCGTGACCGGTGAGAAGGTCGACTACAAGAGCGCGACCGTCAAGGCCACGCCGCTCGAAGTGCCGCCCGACCTGACGCAGCTGCAGAACGACTCGCGCTACAACGTGCAGAGCGGCGGCACCATCAGCGCCACCACGTTCCAGAATCCGCAGGCCGCCGGCAGCGCGGCCCCCGCGGCCGGCCCGGCGACGCAGACCGTGGCGCCGAACACCCTCGGCCAGGCCCGCCTGGAACGCCAGGGCGACCAGCGCTGGGTCGTCACCACGCAGACGCCGGAGCAGGTGTGGCCGCAGCTGCAGGCCTTCTGGAAGGAGCGCGGCCTGACGATCTCGGTCGACCAGCCCGAAGCCGGCGTGATGGAGACCGAGTGGGCCGAGAACCGCGCCCGGCTGCCGGACGACCTGATCCGCCGCACGCTGGGCCGCGTGATCGACGGCCTGTACTCCACCGGCGAACGCGACAAGTACCGCACCCGCGTCGAGCGCGGCGCCAACGGCACCGAGATCCACATCGCCCACCGCGGGCTGCGTGAGGTCTACGTCGGCCAGCAGAAGGAATCGACGAGCTGGGAACCGCGCCCGAGCGAGCCCGAACTCGAAGGCGAGATGCTGACGCGCCTGCTCGTGAAGCTCGGCGCGAAGGACGAGCAGGCCAAGCTCGCGTCGCAGCAGGCCGCATCGGCGCCCGCCGCCGCCACGCCGCATGCCCGCGCCATCGAAGGCCAGGCGGCAGCGTCGCTGCAGGTCGACGATGCGTTCGACCGCGCCTGGCGCCGCGTCGGCCTCGCACTCGACCGCAGCGGCTTCACCGTCGAAGACCGCGACCGCACGCAGGGCGTCTACTTCGTCCGCTATGTCGACCCGGCGATGGCCGGCAAGGAAGAGCCCGGCTTCTTCAGCCGCCTGTTCGGCACCGGCGAGAAGGGCAACTTCGCACCGGTGAAGTACCGCGTGCGCGTGGTCGGCCAGGGCGACGTGAGCCTGGTGTCGGTGCTCGACAGCAAGGGCGAGCCGGAGAACGGCGACGCCGGCAAGCGCATCGTCGGCCTGCTGGTGGACGAGCTGAAGTAAGCGCCGGGGAGCGATCCGCATGCTGCGCTTCTGCAGCCTCGGCAGCGGCAGCACCGGCAACGCGACGCTGGTCGAGGCCGGCAGCGGAAGCACCGTCACGCGGCTGCTGATCGACTGCGGCTTCTCGCTGCGCGAACTGACGCTGCGGCTGTCGCGCACCGGCCTCGCCGTCGACGACATCGATGCGGTGTTCGTGACCCACGAGCACGGCGACCACGTCGGCTGCGCATTGACGCTCGCGCGCCGTCACCGCGTGCCGTTGTGGACGAGCCTGGGCACCTGGCGCGCGATCGGCGATCCGTCGGCGGAAGAATGGCTGAACGTCGCGCGCGACGGCGAAGCCATCACCGTCGGCGACCTGCAGCTGCGGCCCTACACCGTGCCGCACGATGCCAACGAGCCACTGCAGCTGCGCCTGACCGATGGCGATGCCTGCCTGGGCGTGCTGACCGACACCGGCTCGTCGACGGCGCACGTCATCGCGCACCTGCAAGGCTGCGATGCGCTGCTGCTGGAATGCAACCACGACGTGCAGATGCTCGCGAACTCGAGCTACCCGGCCTCGCTGAAGCGGCGCGTCGGCGGGCGGCTCGGGCACCTGTCGAACGAGAGCGCGGCCGAGATCCTCGCGGCCTGCCACCATGCCGGGCTGCGCCACCTGGTGGCCGCGCACCTGAGCCGGCAGAACAACCGGCCCGAGCTGGCCGTTCAAGCGTTGCTTGGCGTGACGGGCGGCAACGCGGACGACATCATCGTGGCCGATCCGGCGCTGGGATTCGAATGGCTCTCACTGCGCTGACTTTTACGCTGAGAAGTACAGGCGAAAAAAAGCCGCCCGAAGGCGGCTTTCTCACATCGCCGAAGCGATTTACTTGACAGCCGAAGCGGCGGCCGAAGCAGCGCCGGCAGCAGCCGAAGCAGCGTCCGTGGCAGCCGAAGCGGCCATTGCAGCGCCCGAAGCAGCGGCGTCAGCCACCGGAGCGGGAGCCGGAGCCGGCGTGGCGGCCGGAGCAGCCGGAGCGGCCTCTTCCGGCTTCTTGCCGCAAGCGGCCAGAGCAACAGCAGCAACCAGGGAAGCCAACAGAAGCGACTTTTYCATACTTATCCTCAATGAAAGGTTCAGACAATTACCGGTAATTGTGGGAACCCTCCGATCAATCGATACACGGCAGATCCCCAACGGACTCAGACCTACGAAAGCTCGAGCGTTTCGTAGGTCCAGCCCAYGATTATACGCAGACCCAGTGCATACCCTATAGGCCCAGGGTTGTCGCAGGAAAGGCCTCGACGGAGCGTTGCAAAAGTGCATCAAGGTGTTCGCGCGTGCGCACCGCATCGCCCTCGTCGGTGGACCAGCTCGCGCGGTACTGCGCCGGATTCAGCAGCCGCAGCGTGACCAGGCCCGGGGCCAGCAGCACGGTCGGGACATCGCGCTCGTCATCGCTGTCGGGCGAGCGGCATTCGACGATGTGCGACCACTGCCGGCGCCATTGCGCGAAGCGCGCGTGGCGCCGCGACATCTCGTCGAAATGCCCGCCCAGCATCGTCAGCTTGCGGTGCGCGAAGGCCCAGCGCGTCAGGTGATCGAGCACCGCCTGCTCGCCGAGCGGCCAGTCGGCGAAGTCGGGATCGCTCAGCAGCAGCTCGCGACAGCCCTGCTCCGCCGCGAGCGCGAAGCCCTCGCGCAGGGCCTGCAGGAAATCGCTGCGCGACGTGATGATGCGGGGCGTACCGGTCTCGTCCATCTTTTCACTCCTTGTGCAGCGGGCGCACCCAGCCCGCCTGCGCCCATTGGTCGAGCAATCCGAAGGCATCGTCGCTCAGCCGCGCGACATCGGCAAGTGCCAGGCTGCGGCCGTCCGCCAGCAGGCGCATCAACCGCGCGTCGCGGCCGGCCGCGCGAAACGAATCGCCGTTGATGAACACATGCCGATCGTCATACATCATCCGCGTGCGGCGGTCCAGGCGCACCGCCTGCGGCGCCTCGAGCGGCTCGCCGGCATCGAACCACACCGTCGGCTTCGGCTCGCTCAGCAACTCGCCGAGCGCGCAGGCGAGCGCTGCCGGGTCGCGCAGCAGCCGCTGCACCGCATCGGCCGCGAACGCCTGCAGCCGCTCGGGCACGCGGCCCGGCGCCTCGGTGGCCGGCTGCGACGGGTCGCGGTACAGCGGGTCCTCGGCATCGGGGTCGACCGCCTCGATCACGCGCTGCAGCACCTCGGTCGCGAGCTCGTCGCGGCCGGCCGCGCGAAAGCCGATCGAGCAGGTCATGCACTCGCCCTCGGCGACGCCGTCGTGGCCCCAGCCGGGCGGCAGGTACAGCATGTCGCCGGGCTCGAGCAGCCACTCCTGGTCGGGCACGAAGCGGCTCAGGATCTTCAGCGGCACGCCGGGCTCGAGCGACGCATCGTCGACCGGACCGATGCGCCAGCGCCGCTTGCCCTGCACCTGCAGCAGGAACACGTCGTAGGAATCGACGTGCGGGCCGACGCCGCCGCCGTCGCTCGCCCACGAGACCATCAGGTCGTCGAGCCGCGCGTCGGGCACGAAGCGGAACCACGACAGCAACTCGCGCGCGGCATCGAGGTGCAGGTCCAGCCCCTGCACCAGCAGGGTCCAGCCGGCGCGCGACACCGGCGGCAGCGCACGCCGCGGCAGCGGGCCGCGCTTCATCGTCCAGCCGCGGCTGCCGTGCACGATCAGGCGCGATTCGACATCCTCGCGCGAGGCCAGCTCGAACAGCTGTGCGCGCGGCGCGATCGGCGCGATGCCGGGCACGGCCTGGCGGATCAGCAGCGGCTTCTTCTGCCAGTGGCGGCGCATGAAGGCGGTGGGCGACAGGCCGCCGAGCAGGGTGTCGGGCCGGGTGGCGAGACCGGGCGTAGAGCCGGGCGTAGAGGGGTGGGAGATCGGTGCGGGCATCGCAGGATTGTGCGATGACTGTGCGATCATCCTTCGATGCTCATCACCAACCCCTGCGTCGTCGCCCTCACGTGGCGATTGGAAGACGCCCAAGGCCAGCTGATCGACGAACTCGACGCGCCCGTCGAGTTCTTCGTCGGTGGCGACGACCTGCTCGCCAAGGTCGAAGAAGCGCTGATCAACCAGGAGACCGGCTTCGAAGCCAGGCTCCACCTCGAACCCGAACAGGCCTTCGGCGACTACCAGCCCGACCTGGTCTTCTTCGAGGCACGCTCGATCTTCCCGGAACAGGTCGATGTCGGCATGCAGTTCGACGGGCCGCCCGAAGGCGCCGTCACCGAAGGCCTGCGGCCTGACGCGGTCTACACCGTGACCGAGGTCTACCCGACCCACGTGGTGCTCGACGGCAACCACCCGCTGGCCGGCATCGCGCTGCGGCTCGACCTGAAGGTGCGCGACGTGCGCGAGGCCACCGAGGAAGAGATCGAGGCCGGCAGCGTCGACTCGCCGGCCCTGAGCATCATGACGACGGCGCCGTCGAATTCACACCTGCACTAGGCTCAGGCCTGTGCGGCGCCTTCGGGTGCCGTCACCGGCCCCTTGCCGCTGAAGCGGTCGAGGTACAGGTAGATCACCGGCGTGATGTAGAGCGTGATCGCCTGCGAGAACACCAGCCCGCCGCACACCGCGAGGCCGAGCGGCTGGCGCAGTTCCGCACCCGCGCCCAGCCCCATCGCGATCGGCAGCGCGCCCATCAGCGCCGCCAGCGTCGTCATCATGATCGGCCGGAAGCGCAGCACGCAGGCCTCGCGGATCGCCTGCTCCGCCGCCATGCCCTGCGAGCGCTGCTGCTCGAGCGCGAAGTCGATCATCATGATCGCGTTCTTCTTGACGATGCCGATCAGCAGCAGGATGCCGATGGTCGCGATCAGCGTCAGGTCCATGTTGAACAGCTTCAGCGTCAGCAGCGCGCCGACCGCCGCCGACGGCAGCCCGGCCAGGATCGTCAGCGGGTGGATGTAGCTCTCGTACAGCACGCCCAGCAGCACGTAGATCACCAGCAGAGCGCCGACGATCAGGATCGCCTGGCTGCCCTGCGAGCTCTTGAACACCGCCGCATCGCCGCCGTAGCTGGTGATGATCGACTCCGGCAGCTCGATCTCCGCGCGGTAGTGCTCGATCTTGCCGGTCGCGTCGCCGAGCGCGGCGCCGGGCGCGAGGTTGAACGACACCGTGACCGCCTGCAGCTGGCCGACGTGGTTGATCGAGGTCGGGCCGACCGTGCGCGTGACGGTCGCGAAGCTCGACATCGGCACCAGCGTGCCGCTGGACGAGCGCACGTAGATGTTGTTGAACGCGCTCTCGTCCTGCTTGGCGCCGGGCGCCACCTCCATGATCACCTGGTAGCTGTCGACGGCGGTGTAGATCGTCGACACCTGCCGCTCGCCGAACGCGCTGAACAGCGCCGAGCGCAGCGCGTCGATCGACACGCCCAGCGTGTTGGCGCGGTCGCGGTCGATGTGCAGCGACGCCTGCAGCCCGCGCAGCTGCGAATCGCTGGTCACGTCGCGGAACAGCGGGTCGGCGCGCAGCTTGCCTTGCAGCTTCTGCGCCCAGTCGTTCAGCTCGTCGGCCTTGACGCTCTGCAGGATGTATTGGTACTGCGCCTTGCTCTGGCGGCCGCCGAGCTGCAGGTTCTGGATCGGGCGCATGAAGACGCTGATGCCGGCCACGTCGCGCAGCTTGCGGCGCAGCCCCTCGACCACCTGGGTCATGTCCTGGCGCTCGGCACGCGGCTTCAGCGCGACGAACATGCGGCCGGTGTTCTGCGCGCCGCCGCCGCCGTTGAACGAGCTGACGGCCAGCACGTTCGGGTCGTCGCGGATGATGGCCGCGGCGCGGTCCTGCAGCCGCACCATCTCCGGGAACGAGGTGTCTTCCGAGGCTTCGGTCTGCACGCTGAGCTGGCCGATGTCCTCCTGCGGGAAGAAGCCCTTCGAGATGCTCGCGAACAGCCAGCCGGTGGCGAGGAAGGTGACCGCCGCGACCAGCACGACGGCCACGCGGTGTCGCAGCGCCACGTCGAGCGTGCGCGAGTAGGCGCCCAGCAGCAGGTCGAAGCCGCGCTCGAACGAGCGCACCAGCGCGCCCGGCGGCTTCTTGTGCGCGTCGTCGGTCAGGAAGCGGCTGGCCAGCATCGGCACCAGCGTCAGCGAGACGAAGGCCGACGCGATGATTGCCAGCGACACGATCACCGCGAACTCGTGGAACAGCAGGCCGATCACGCCCGGCATGAAGAAGATCGGGATGAACACCGCGATCAGCGAGGTGGAGATCGAGATGATCGTGAAGCCGACCTCGCGCGAGCCGCGCAGCGCCGCGCCGAACGGCGCCTCGCCGTGCTCGACGTGCCGCATGATGTTCTCGAGCATCACGATCGCGTCGTYGACCACCAGGCCGACCGCGAGCGTCAGGCCCAGCAGCGAGATGTTGTCGAGCGTGTAGCCGAAGCCCCACAGCAGCGCGATCGCGCCGACCAGCGAGACCGGCAGCGACAGCGTCGGGATCGCGGTGGCGACGAAGCGGCGCAGGAACAGGAAGATCACCAGCACCACCAGCACGATGGTGCCGAGCATCGTCAGCGTCACGTCGTGCAGCGATTCGCGCACCGACACCGAGCGGTCGTTGACCAGGTTCATGCGCACCGACTGCGGCAGCTGCGCCTGGAAGCCCGGCAGCGCGGCGCGCACCGCATCGACCACCTTGACGGTGTTGGCGTCGGGCTGGCGCTGGATGGCCAGCGTGATCGACGGCTCGCCGTTGTAGCTGGCGAAGGTCTTCACCGTCTCGTAGCTGTCCTCGACCGAGGCGACCTCCTTCAGCCGCACCGGGTTGCCGTTGCGGTTGCTGACGATCAGCTCGCCGAACTCGGCGGCATTGCGCAGCTGGCGGTTCGCCTGCAGCGTCAGCGTCTGCTTCGGGCCTTCGAGCGTTCCAACCGGCGTGTTGGCGTTGGCGGCGCCGAGCGCGGCGTTCAGCTCGTCGAGGCTGATGTTGCGCGCGGCCAGCGCATCGGGCTGCACGCGCACCCGCACCGCGAAGCGCTTCTGCCCGTAGATGTTGACCTGCGCGACGCCGGCCAGCGTCGACAGCGACGGCGAGATCAGGTGCTCGGCGAAATCGTTCAGGTCCGACAGGTTCAGCGACGGCGAGGTCAGCGCGATCAGCAGCACCGGCGCATCGGCCGGGTTGACCTTGCGGTACGCCGGCGGGCTGGTCATGTCCTGCGGCAGCTGGCGCTGCGCGCGCAGCAGCGCGGCCTGCACGTCGACCGCGGCGGCGTCGATGTCGCGGCCCTCGTCGAACTCCAGCGTCACGGTGGTGCTGCCCAACGTGTTGGCCGAGCTGATCACGCTCAGGCCCGGGATGGTCTGGAACTGCTTCTCGAGCTGCAGCGCGACCGAGGTGGCCATCGTCTCCGGGCTCGCGCCCGGCAGCGCTGCCGAGACGTTGATCACCGGCGTGTTGTAGCTCGGCAGCGCGGCCACCGGGATGCGCGTGTACGCGATCACGCCGGCCACGACGATGGCGGCGTTCAGCAGCACCGTCATCACCGGACGGCGGATGAACAGCTCGGACAGGTTCATGGCGCGACTCCCGAAGTTGCGGATGTCGTTGCGGATGTCGTTGCGGATGTCGTTGAGGATGCCGCAGCCCCCGCACCCTTGCCCTTGCCGCCGGCCCCGCTCGCCGCGCGCTCGACCACCGGCGCGCCCGGCCGCAGGTTCTGCCGGCCGTCGACCACCACGCGCTCGCCCGGCTTCACGCCGGTGACGACCGCATCGGTGCCGGCCGCCTGCACCACCGCGATCGGCCGCGCGACGGCCCTCCCGCCGTCGTCGACCACGTAGACGATGTTGCCGCGCGGGCCCTGGATCAGCGAGGCCTGCGGCACCACGATCGCATCCTTCAGCGTCTCGACCACCAGCCGCACGCTGACGAACGCGCCGGGCCACAGCGCCTGCTGCCTGTTGTCGAACACCGCCTTCACCTTGACGGTGCCGGACGACGCGTCGATGTTGTTGTCGACGAACTGCAGCTTGCCGACCAGCGTGCCGCGCCCTTCGGGCAGCACCGCCGTGACCGCGCCGCGGCCCGACTGCAGGTTGCGCAGCGCCTCGGCGAGGTTGCGCTGCGGCAGGTTGAAGCCGACGGCGATCGGGTCGATCTGCGTCAGCGTCACCAGCGTGCTGGTGGCCGGCTGCACCGAGCTGCCGGGGAACACGTTGATCGCGCCGGCGCGGCCCGGGCCGGGCGCGACGATGCGGTTGTAGCCCAGCGCCACCTTGGCAGCGGCCAGCGCCGCGCGGTCGGACGACACCACCGCCTGCGAGCCCTCGACCAGCGTCTGGCTGCTGTCGACGGCGCTCTGCGAGACGAAGTTCTGCGCGAGCAGGTCCTTGCTGCGCATGAGCTGGCGCTGCGCGTCGGCCAGCGAGGCGAGGTCCTTCTCGAGCTGGGCCTGCGCCTTCGCGACGTTGACCTCGTCGGTGCGCGAATCGAGCGTGAACAGCAGCTCGCCGGCCTTCACGAACTGGCCTTCCTTGATGTGGACGTGGGTGATGGTGCTGGCGACCTGCGGACGGATGTCGACGCTGTTGAGCGCGGTGACGCTGCCGGTCGCTTCGAGCGTGACCTCGTAGTCGCGCTGCTGCGCGCGCACGGTGCTGACGCTGACCGGCGCGCCGGACGCGGCCGCCGACGGCGCACCGGCGGCCGCACCGCCCTCGCCCTTGCCACGTGTGGCCACGCCGTAGCCGACGCCCGCCGCCACCACCACCGCGGCGATCACCCAACCCACCAAGCTCTTGTTCATGAACTGCCCGTCGTCAAGTCATTCGGAAAAATCGGTCCGGCCCTCGGCCCCGGGATGGAAGCGCAGCGCCGGCACCCGGCTGGCGGCCCAGGCGGCCAGCGCGCACACGGCGGCGGCACAGCCGAAGGCGACCACGAACGCGAAGCGCAGCGCCTCCTGCGCCTGCGGATCCTGCGCTGCGTGCAGTGCGTCGCTGCTCCCCATCAACCCGAAGATCAGCGCGCCGAACGCGCTCGCGCCGATCGAGGAACCGAGCGTGCGTGCCAGCGACATCGTGGCCGCGGCGGCACCCAGGCGCGCCGGGCCGGAGGCGGTCTGCGTCACGATCTGCATCACCGACATCACGCTGCCCAGGCCGAGYCCGGTGGTGAATCCGAGGGCGACCAGTGTGCGCTTGTCGGGTGGCAGCAAGGCCATGCCGAGCAGGCTGCAGCCGGCCAGCAGCAGCCCGCCCACCGGCAGCGCCGTCGGGCGGCCGGTCCAGATGATCAGCCGCGACGTGAAGGTGGCACCGCCGACGATGCCGGCCGTCAGCGGCAACAGCAGCAGGCCGGCCTCGGCGGCATCGGAATGCAGCGACAGCTGCAGGTAGATCGGCAGGTAGAACACCATCGCGAACATCGCCGACGCGAAGCCGACCACCGTGAGCGCCGCATAGCGCACCGGCGGCAGCCGCAGCAGGTCGACCGGCAGGAACGGCCGCGCCGCCAGCCGCTCGACGCGCAGCAGCACGGCCCACAGCGCGACGGTCGCCACCAGCAGCGCGCCGCTGGTCGCCGACACCCAGTCGAAGCGGTGCCCGGCCGACGACAGCCAGAACAGGCTGAGCGCCATCGCCACCGCGAACAGCAGCATGCCCTGCACGTCCGGCGGCCCGCTGCGGGGGTGCGGCACGTCGTCGGCCCGCAAGGCATGCAGCCGCCACAGCGCCAGCGCGCACAGCGGCAGGTTGACCAGGAACAGCCAGCGCCAGCTGGCGTGGTGGACCACCAGCCCGCCGATCACCGGGCCGCCGACGCTGGCCAGCGTGAAGACGATTGCGAAATAACCCTGGCTGCGCGCCCGCCGCTGCGGCGAGACGACCTCGCCGATCAGCGCCTGCGACAGCGTCATCAGGCCGCCGCCGCCCAGCCCCTGCAGCGTGCGCGCGGCCACCAGCCACCACAGGCCGGTGGCCAGGCCGCAGCCCAGCGAGCCGAGCGCGAACAGCGCGGTGGCCAGCGACAGCAGCTTGCGCCGCCCGAACTGGTCGCCCAGCTGGCCGTACAGCGGCACCACGATCACCGAGGCCAGCAGGTACGAGACGGCCAGCCAGGAGGTGTCGCGCAAGCCCCCGAACTCGCGGCTGATGACGGGCGTCGCGGTGGCCAGCAGCGTCTGGTCGACGGCGGCCAGGAACATCGGCAGCATCACGGCGCCGAACAGGCGGCGGAAGCGGCGGCGACCCTCGGCGATGCGCTCGGCGATCTGGGCCGAAGTTGGCGCGGACCCTGGCGCGGGCATGGCGGTGTCAGTCATGGACGAACCTCGCCTTGAGGATCGCCAGACCCTGCATCACGAGCGCCAGTTCCGCCGGCGTCGCGCCGGACAGCGTGTTCGCGAGGTCGGCCCGCGCGCCGCGGCGGATGTCGTCGAGCAGCGCCTTGCCTTCGGCGCTCAGCCGCAGCTCGGTGCGGCGGCGGTCGGCCGCGGCGGTGCTCGGCGAGACGTAGCCGCCGCGCACCAGCCGGTCGACCATCGCCGACGCGGTGGCGAGCGTSACGCCGAGGAAGCCGGCGACGTCGCTGATCGAGCAGCCGGCATGGCGGCCGATGAAGCCCAGGCAGCGGAACTGCGGCACCGACAGCCCGGCGTCCAGGCTGCCGCGCATGCCCATGCGGATGGCGTTCATCACGTCGGGCACCACGCTCAAGACCTCGGCCGCGACGCGGCTGGCGTCGGGCACGGAGGCGGCCGGTTCTGGCTTGGCGGGAGATCTGGAAAGAGAGGCCACGGCGGGACGCTGCCTTCGCAGGACTTGTCGAGATGCTTAGCCTATCAAAGCATTTCGACAAGTTTGTTGCGGGTCGGTAAACGACGAGCGACGAACTTCACACGGGCCGGCTGATCCAGCGGCCGCCGTGGAACCGGCTCTGCCGGGCCACTGGCGGCGCCCCCTTGAGGGGGAGGCGCGCAGCGCTTCGGGGGTGGGACGTCAGTGCTTGCCGGTGGAACCGAATCCGCCCGCGCCGCGGTCGGATGTGCCGAACTCGTCGACCACCCGGAAGCTCGCCTGCACCACCGGCACGATCACCAGCTGCGCGATGCGCTCCATCGGCGCGATCGTGAACGCCGCCTGGCCGCGGTTCCAGCAGCTCACCATCAGCTGGCCCTGGTAGTCGGAATCGATCAGGCCCACCAGGTTGCCCAGCACGATGCCATGCTTGTGGCCGAGCCCGGAGCGGGGAAGGATGATCGCCGCCAGCCCCGGATCGGCGACGTGGATCGCCAGGCCGGTGGGGATCAGCTGCGTCTGGCCGGGTTCGAGCACCAGCGGCGCGTCGAGGCAGGCACGCAAGTCGAGGCCGGCGCTGCCGGGGGTCGCGTACGTGGGCAGTTGCCCGGCCATGCGCGGGTCGAGCACCTTCAGGTCGATCGGGGTCATGCGGGTCGGGGAGTGGAAGAGGAAGCGGGGGAAGAGGACAGCCGGGCCGCGATCTCGTCCACCAGCGTGCGCGCGAGCGTCAGCTTGTCGGCATGCGGCAGCTGGCGTTCGCCCTGGGCGTCGACCAGCAGGAGCGCGTTGTCGTCACGCCCGAAGGTGGCCGGCCCGAGGTTGCCGACGATCAACGGCACGTTCTTGCGCTGCAGCTTCTCGCGCGCATGCCGGGCGAGATCGTGGCTCTCGGCCGCGAAGCCGACGCAGAACGGCCGGCCGGGCAGCTTCGCGACCGCCGCCAGGATGTCGGCGTTCTCGGTCAGCTCGAAGGTAGGCGCGACCTTGCTGCCGTTCTTCTTGATCTTGTGGTCCGACAGCGACGCCGGCCGCCAGTCGGCCACCGCCGCGGTCGCGACGAACACGCTGTGCTGCGCCGCCTGCGGCAGCACGGCGTCGTACATCTGCTGCGCGGTCTGCACGTCGATGCGG
>NZ_JBFUFQ010000099.1:0-20579 GCF_056403355.1 Rhizobacter sp. P2_H3
CCCGCGCGCTGTCCCCCGCGCGCTGTCCGGCAGCGCCGCCGTCGCCCTCGCGGGCAGCGTGCCGGCGCGTGCGCGCGAGCGGGCTAGCGCATTGTTTGCGGCCGAAGCCTCGCACTGAGGCCGACGCCGACGGCGGTGCCCACCGGCTCGAAGCCGACCTCCAGCACGCAGCAGCCGTTCCAGGCGCAGAGCTCCTCGCTGGTGGCGGATTGCTGCGCCAGCTTCTGCCCCGTGTCGTCCGACACCAGGTACCGGCCTTCGCGCGTGAAGCCGCTGGCATTCGCCCAGTTGTAGAAGCCGATGCAGGCGTCGGGGCTGACGGTGAGATAGCGCAGGCTGTTGCTCACCTGGTAGTACACCGAGCCGTTGTACGGACACGGCTCCAGCAGCAGCGCACGCCGGATGTCGGGCACCAGCACCGCCCACTCGGCGCAGTTCTCGCCCAGCCATCCGACATGCGTCCCCTGTCGCCACAACGACAGGCGGAACACGGTGGGGATGGAGGGCAGGGGCCCGGGCGGGTCGGAACACATGTTTCACACTGTGACCGATAGCGCCGAAATTGCGGCTGAATTGGCCTGAAATGTCCTGAATTGGACTCAGTCCCGCGCCTTCATTGTCGATAACCCTGAAGCAATTCACGTCGCAACGTTCAGGGAGTAAAAAGATGAATCTGTCGAACCTCAAGATCGGTTCGCGTCTCGCGCTGGCCTTTTCGGTCGTCATCGCGCTGCTGCTGGTGATCCTCGGCGTCGCCACCTCGGTCCTCAACGGGCTGAGTTCGGTGATGGACAGCGTGGTCGACGACCGCTATGCGCAGATTGCGCTCGCCAACAAGATCAAGACCAAGGGCGACCACGGCGCCGTGACGATCGGCCGCATCCTGCTGTCCACCAACCCCGATCAATTGAAGAAGTACATGGACGAGTACGCCTCGATCCGTGCGGCGAACACGCAGAACCTCGCCGATTTCGAGAAGCTGCTGCACACCGACGAGGACAAGGCGCAATTCGAGGAGCAATCGAAGGCGCGCAAGGAGTACGGCGTGGTCGTGCGCAAGGTCTTCGACCTGATGGCTGCCGGCAAGCGCGACGAGGCGATGGTCGTCTACCAGGACGAGATGGCCGCGCCCCAGGCGCGCTACTACGCGCTGATCGACAAGATGGTGGCCCGCCAGTCGCAGAGCATGCTTGACGACGTGGCCACCGCGAAGGGCAGCTCGCGCACCGCGAAGCTGCAGATGGTGGGTGCCTCGGTGCTCGCCGTGCTGCTGGGCGTGCTGACGGCCTGGACCATCACGCGCTCCATCACCCACCCTATCCAGCGCGCGATCGAACTGGCCGAGTCGGTCGCCGCAGGCAACCTGACCTACAAGGTCGAGGTGCACAGCAAGGATGAGGTGGGTCGGCTGATCCTGGCGCTGCAGCACATGGTCGACAGCCTGCACCGCATCGTCTCCGAGGTGCGCACCGGCGCCGACACGATTTCCACCGCGGCGCACGAGGTGTCGCAGGGCAACACCGACCTGTCGGCACGCACCGAGCAGCAGGCGAGTGCGCTGGAGCAGACGGCGTCGGCGATGGAGCAGCTGACCGCGGCCGTCAAGCTCAGCGCCGACAGCGCGGGCCAGGCCAACCAGTCGGCGATGTCGGCCTCGACCGTCGCGACGCAGGGCGGCCAGGTGGTCGGCCAGGTCATCGACACGATGAGCACGATCTCGACCTCGTCGAAGAAGATCGCCGACATCATCGGCGTGATCGACGGCATCGCGTTCCAGACCAACATCCTGGCGCTGAACGCCGCCGTGGAAGCGGCGCGCGCCGGCGAGCAGGGCCGCGGCTTTGCAGTGGTGGCCAGCGAGGTGCGCAGCCTCGCGCAGCGCAGCGCGACGGCCGCCAAGGAGATCAAGTCGCTGATCGACGCCTCGGTCAACCAGGTCGACGAGGGCAGCAAGATGGTCGAGCAGGCCGGCGTGACGATGAAGCAGGTCGTCAGCAGCATCAAGCGCGTCAGCGAGATCGTGGCCGAGATCAGCGCATCAAGCCGCGAGCAGAGCATGGGCATCGAGCAGGTCAACAGCGCGATCCTGCAGATGGACGATTCCACGCAGCGCAATGCGGCGATGGTCGAGCAGGGCACCGCCTCGGCACGCGCGCTGCAGGACCAGGCGAAGCAGCTGACGCACGTGGTCCGCTCGTTCGCCCTTTGACGACGCGAGATTCCGGGATCCAGTGAGGCCGCGCCATCCGTGGCGCGGTGTGAGAGGAGACGGTCGATCGGACGGCAGGCACCACCAGAGTGCTGACCCGTCCTGTTCAGTTCCGCGCAGTACATCTCCATCACCTTTCTGTCAGGGAGGACGGAATCTTGATCACTTCGTTTCACGAGGACGCACAGCTGCGTCCGGCCCGGCTCACGCCGGAAGTCCACCGCTTCGTCGAGGCACACCGCGCGCACGGGCACCGCCATGCGGCGCTCGACCCGCTCGGGTTGTCGCGGCCGCTCGACGTGCAGGGCCTGTCGCTGCAGCGCTTCGGGCTGTCGCCGGGCGATGCGTTGACGCATGACGAAACCCCGTGGCTCGGCGCGCGCGATGCGCATGAGCTCGACCGGCGCTTGAAGGCCGCGTACTGCGGACCGCTCGCGCTGGATGCGTCGGCCGTGCGCGACGACGCGCGCCGCGCGTGGCTGCAGGCCCGCATGGAAGCCTTGCCGGCGGCCACGTCGCCGGACACCGGGCTGCTCGACCGCCTGATCCAGGTGCAAGCCTGGGAGCACCACCTGGCGCGCCGTTTTCCGCATGGCAAGCGCTTCTCGCTCGAAGGCTGCGAGGCCTTGCTGCCGCTGCTCGATGCGCTGCTCGAACGCGCTGCATCGCACGGCGTCGCCGAGGTGTTCATGGGCATGCCGCACCGCGGCCGTGTCAACGTGCTGGTCAACCTGCTGGGCCTGCCGGCGGGCGAGGTGATGGACTACCTCGATCCGCAGGCGCACGATCCGCAGCAGCACCTCGACCTCGTCTACCACCTGGGCGGCCGCCGCCGCATCGCGACGCGGCACGGCGAGATCGCGCTGACGCTGGCCCACAACCCCTCGCACCTGCAGAGCGTGTACCCGGTCGTGGCCGGCATGGCGCGCGCGAGCCAGGTGCGTGGCGGCGACAGCCACGCGATGGCGATCGTGCTGCACGGCGACGCCGCGTTCGCGGGGCAGGGCGTCGTGATGGAGACGCTCGCGGTGACGCAGAAGCCGGGCTATGCGGTCGGCGGCCTGGTGCATGTGATCATCAACAACCAGCTCGGCTTCACCGAACCGAACGCGATGGACGCGCAGGCCGCACGCTATTGCACCGACGTGACACGCATGGCGGACGCGCCGGTGCTGCGCGTGAATGCCGATGCACCCGAGCAGTTGCAGCGCGCCGCGCAGATCGCGCTGGCGTACCGCGCGCAGTTCGGCACCGACATCGTGATCGACCTGATCGGCTACCGCCGGCTCGGCCATTCCGAGCACGACATGCCGGCGTTGAGCAGCCCCGGCACCTACCCGCGCGCCGAGCTGAAGCCCTCGGTCGTCGAGGTGCATGGCGCGGCGCTGGTGGCGGCCGGGATGGCGAGCGAGCCGGAGATGGCGTCTTACATCGCCGCCGGGCGTGCCGCGGCGATCGAGGCGTTCTCGGCCAGGCAGCCCGCGGGTGCAGCCGGGACGGCGGCGAACACCGTCGTGGCCGGCGAAGCGCAGCCGCACGCGGCCTGGTCGCGCGAGCGCCTGCAGGCGGCGGTGGCGGCGATGACCGCGCTGCCGGGCGGCTTCCAGCCGCACCCGGCGATTCACACGCTGGTGCAGCAGTGGTCGCATGCGGCGGGCAGCGACGCTGCGCGCATCGACTGGTGCTTCGCCGAGAACATGGCCTATGCCTCGCTGCTCGGCGCCGGCACCGACGTGCGCGTGTCGGGCCTGGACGTGCGCCGCGGCACCTTCATGCACCGCCATGCGGTCTGGCACAACCAGGCGGCGACGGGGGCCGGCGAGTTCACGCCGCTGCAGCAGGTCGCAGCAGGCGGTGCGCGCTTCGACATCGTCAACTCGGTGCTGTCGGAAGAGGCGGTGCTCGGCTTCGAGTACGGCTACAGCGTGGAGGCCGGCGCGCAAGGCAGCGGCAGCAAAGGCCGCGGCCTGACGATCTGGGAGGCGCAGTTTGGCGACTTCGTCAACGGCGCGCAGGTGTACGTCGACCAGTACATCAGCGCCGGCGAAGCGAAGTGGGGCTGCCGCTCGGCGCTCGCGTTGCTGCTGCCGCACGGTTACGAAGGGGTCGGGCCGGAGCATTCGAACGCCTTCCTCGGCCGCTTCCTGCAGCTGTGCGGCGGCGACAACCTGCGCGTGGCTTTCCCGTCGACCTCGGCACAGTGGTTCCACCTGCTGCGCCGGCAGGCGCTCGATGAGCAGGCCAAGCCGCTGGTCGTGATGACACCGAAGGCGGTGCTGTACGGCGAATCGGCCTCGCATTCGACGGTCGGCGAGCTGTTGACGGGTGGTTTCGAGCCGGTGCTCGACGACGCCGCGGCGGCCGATGCGTCGCAGGTGACGCGCGTCATCCTCTGCAGCGGCAAGCTGTACTACGACCTGCACAGCGCCCGCGTGGCGCAGGGCCGCAACGATGTCGCGATCGTGCGGCTCGAGCAGCTGTACCCGTTCCCGCAGGCCGGGCTGGTCGCGGTGCTGCAGCGCTATCCGCAGCTGCGCGAGCTGGTGTGGGCGCAGGAGGAAACCCGCAACCAGGGCGCCTGGGCGTTCGTGCGCGACGATCTCGCCGAGGCCTGCCCGCGCGGGGCCGTGCTGAGCGAGGTGTCGCGCGCGGTGACGGCGGCCGGCGCGGTGTCGTCGCAGGCGGTGCACCAGCGGCAGCAGCAGGCGCTGGTGGCGCGGGCGCTCGGCGGCTGAGACCGCGGCCACACGCGTTACCCTGGGGCTCCTTCCACGAGTCCCAGGGCCGCCATGACCCCGCCGTACGCCGACCGCCGCTTCGCCGCCTTCCTGTTCGACATGGACGGCACGATCCTCAGCTCGATCGCGGCAGCCGAGCGGGTCTGGGCCGGCTGGGCGGCGCGGCACGGGCTGGACGTCGCCGCCTTCCTGCCGACCATCCACGGCCGGCGTGCGGTGGAGACGATCCGCCAGCTCGCGCTGCCCGGTGTCGACGCGCAAGCCGAGGCCGACGAGATCACGCGCCGCGAGATCGACGACGTGGCCGGCATCGATGCGATCGCCGGTGCCGCTGCCTTCCTGGCCGCGTTGCCGGCCGATCGCTGGGCCATCGTCACCTCGGCGCCGCGCGCGCTCGCGCTGCGCCGCATCGAGGCCGCGGGCCTGCCGCTGCCGGCCGTGATCGTGACCGCGGACGATGTGGTGAACGGCAAGCCGGCCCCCGATGGCTTCCGCCTCGCGGCGCAGCGGCTGGGCGTGGCGGTCGAGGCCTGCCTCGTCTTCGAGGACGCGCCGGCCGGCATCGCGGCCGCCGAGGCGGCGGGCGCCGCGATCGTCGTGATCACCGCCACGCACACGCATCCAATCGCAACACTGCACCCGCAACTGCCGGGCTACGGCGCGATCACCGTCACGCCCGGACCGGCCGGCACGCTGCAGCTCACGCACCGCTGACGCCACGGTTGCAGGCGGTGACAACCCCGCCGCCCGATCGAGGGTTTGCCCGAGGATGATCCGCGCCCCGGCCCCGAAGAATCCCGGACTGGAAACGTTTCCACTTTCTTCCACTCCAGTCCGACCATGAAACTCCTTTCACGCCTTGCCTCGCGGTTTGCCCTGCTGCCCGTGGCTGCCCTCGTGCTGGCCGGCACCGCCGCCGCCCACAGCAGTTTCCTGAAGGTCGACGGCCGCCTGGTGCGCAACCAGAACGGCACCGGCGACCCGATCTACCTGCGCGGCGTGAACCTCGGCGGCTGGCAGGTGCACGAGACGTGGATGTCGCCGCTCGCCGGTGCGAGCGACGACTACACGATGCGCAAGACGCTGAGCCAGCGCTTCGGCGATGCGGGCCGCGATGCGCTGATCAACGCCTACCAGGACAGCTACCTGCAGGAGAAGGACTTCAGGATCCTCAGCGAGCTCGGCATGAGCGCGGTGCGCCTGCCGATCTACTACCTGAACCACATGAACGAGGATGGTTCGTGGAAGCGCGATGCCGCCGGCAGGATCGACTTCCGCCGCATCGAGTGGGTGGTGGCGATGGCGAAGAAGTACCGCCTGTACGTGATCCTCGACCTGCACGGCGCGCCGGGTTCGCAGAACGGGGCCGACCACAGCGGGCGCATCGGCGGCTCGGGCCAGCTGTGGAACAACACGACGTTCCAGAACCAGGCGCTGACGTTCTGGCGCGAGCTCGCCACGCGCTTTCGCAACGAGCCGACCGTCGCCGGCTACGACCTGCTGAACGAGCCGTCGCTGAGCTACCCGTCACCGGCGACGCGCCCGGTGCTGGACATGTACAACCGCTTCTACAACGAGATCCGTGCGGTCGACCCGAACCACATCGTGATCATGGAAGGCATCTGGGACTGGACCGCGATCACCCGGCCGTCGGACTACGGCTGGACCAACGTGATCTACGAGTTCCACTACTACAACTGGGGCAACGACTCGAACTACCAGGCGCAGGCGAGCTTCACCGACAGCAAGATCGCGCAGGAGAAGCAGTACCTGTCGTACAACGTGCCGCACTACGTCGGCGAGTTCATGCTGTTCAACCTGCAGAGCAGCTGGGACTACGCGCTGGGCAAGTACAACGCGGCCGGCTGGCACTGGACGAGCTGGACCTACAAGGGCACCAACGTCGGCAACTGGGCGCTCTACAACAGCACCAACGCCAGCGCCAACACGCCGAACGTCGCGACCGATTCGTACGCGACGATCGAATCGAAGTGGCGCAGCTGGGATGTCGAGAAGAACATGGCGCCGAACACGATGCTGACCGGTGTGTTCAAGGCGGCGCTGACCGGCAGGAACAGCCTGATCCGCAACCTGCCGTACGAAGGCAACTGGCGCGCCATCGACAGGCTCGAGGCCGAGAACTTCTATGCGCAAAGCGGCGTCAGCTTCGACGCGGCCGGCGTCGGCAGCTTCGATGCGGGCGACTGGCTGCGCTACATCGACGTCGACTTCGGCAGCGGCGTCGACCGGCTGAAGCTGCGGCTCGCGGTGGATGCGGCCTATGCCGGCAAGCAGATCGAGCTGCACCTCGACAGCCCGACCGGCGCGCACGTCGGCACGGTCACGGTGCCGAACACCGGCGGCTGGACCACCTTCCAGGAGGTCACGACGCCGATCCAGCGCAGCAGCGGTGTGCACAACCTCTACCTGGTGGCGAAGGGCGGCCTGGGCGTCGCCAACCTCGATTGGCTGCAGTTCGAGGACTCGACCGGCACCAACACGCCGACGAATCCGCCGACCAACCCGCCCACGAATCCGCCGACCAATCCCACCACCGGCCCGGTCTCCGGCCAGACCTATGCGATCGTCGCGAAGCACAGCGGCCGTGCCCTCGACGTGCGCGAGCGCGCCACGACCGACGGCGCGGCGCTGCAGCAATGGAGCTACGGCGGCAGCAGCAACCAGCAGTGGGTCGCGCAGGGCAGTGGCAACGGGCTGTGGCAGCTGCGCTCGGTGGCGAGCGGCAAGTGCGCCGACATCACCGGCGTCAGCACCGCCAACGGCGCGGTGGTGCAGCAATGGACCTGCACCGGCGGCGCGAACCAGCTGTTCAAGCTGGAGGACCAGGGCGGCGGCTACTTCTACCTGCGCGCCTCGCACAGCAACAAGTGCCTGGACGTGAGCAACGTGTCGACGTTGGATGGCGCGGCGATCCAGCAGTGGGATTGCGCCGGCGACAACGCGCGCTGGATGTTCCGCGCGCCGTGAGGTGCTACTTCACCTGCTGCTTGCCCAGCTTGCGCGCCAGCGTGCGCCTGTGCATGCCCAGCCGCCGCGCCGTCTCGGAGATGTTGAAGCCGGTCTCGGCCAGCGTCTCGTGGATGCGTTCCCACTCCAGYGTCTTGATCGAGCTGGCGCGGTTCGTCAGCTCGACCTCGGTGGTGCCGGCCGCGCGGCCGAACGCGGCCTCGATGTCGTCGGTGTTCGACGGCTTGGCCAGGTAGTGGCAGGCGCCGAGCTTGATCGCCTCGACCGCGGTCGCGATGCTCGCGAAGCCGGTCAGCACGACGATCAGCATCTTCGGGTCGTGCGCATGCAGGGCCTGCACGCAGGCCAGCCCCGAGGCATCGCCATTGAGCTTCAGATCGACGATCGCGAAGCCCGGCGACCCGGCCTGCAGCGCGGTGCTCACGTCTTCGAGGCTCGCGGCGAGCGTGACGTGGTAGTCGCGCCGCTCGAACGAGCGCCCGAGCGTGCGCGCGAACGAGGCGTCGTCCTCGACGATCAGCAGGCGGCGTTCAGCGTTGTCCATGGCTCTCGCTCACTTCCTCGTCATCTTCTTCGGGTTCGTCTTCGGGCTCCAGCACGATCGCCGACAGTGGCAGCGTGATCTTGACCATCGCGCCGCCTTCCGGCCGGTTCGCGGCCTCCACCGTGCCGCCGATCGTGCGCGCCACGTTGACCACCAGGAACAGCCCGAGCCCGCCGCCCGGCCGGCCCTTGGTCGAGCGGTAGGGCTGGCCCAGCGTTTCCAGCAGGCCGGGTGCGAAGCCCTTGCCGGCATCGGTCACCGTCAGGGTCAGCGCGTCGCCGGCACGCTCGACATCGAGCCGCAGCCACTGCGGCGAGGCCTCCAGCGCGTTGTCGAGCACGTTGCAGATCATCTGCTGGATCGCCGAATCGGACACCATCGGCAGGTCGTCGCCGAAGCGGTTCTCGTACGCGAAGGCCTTGACCGGCCGCGTGCGGCGCCAGTCGCGCACCAGCTCGTCGAGGAAGGTCGCGAGCGTGGTCGCCTCCGACGATTCGCCGCGCGCCTCGCCGGCCGTCAGCAGGATGCCGCTGACGATCGCCTTGCAGCGCTCCAGCTGCGTCTGCATCTCGACCACCTCTTCCAGCAGCTCGGGGTCGGAGCTGAAGTGCGGCAGCCGGCGCCAGTCGCCGAGGATCACCGCCAGCGTCGCGAGCGGCGTGCCCAGCTCGTGCGCCGCGCCCGAGGCGAGCAGGCCCATGCGGACGATGTGCTCCTCTTCGGCGGCACGCTGGCGCAGGTCGGCCAGCCGCGCATCGCGGGCGCGCAGGTTGCGCTGGATGCGGGTGATGAAGGTGACCAGCAGCGCCGCGTTCAGCGCGAAGCACAGCAGCAGCCCGAGCACGAACGGGCTCGACAGGCCGCGCACGTGGTCGAGCGGGATGTCCAGCGGCCGGTAATACAGCCCGAGCCCGGCGAAGCAAACGCTGGTGACGACCACCAGCACCCAGGTGTAGCGGGGCTTCAGCAGCACCGCGCCGAGGATCACCTGCAGCAGGTACAGGAAGGCGAACGGATTGGTCGCGCCGCCGCTCAGGTACAGCTGGGCGGTCAGCATGCCCACGTCGACCAGCAGCGCGACCAGCAGCTCCACGTGCAGCACCGGCCGCCGGTTGCGCAGCCGCAGCACGCTGACCAGGTTGAACGCGACCAGGCAGTACAGCACCGCGAGCATGTGCTCCAGCGGAAGCCGGATGCCGAAACCGAAGTGCACGGTGGCGATCGTGGCGACCTGGCCGACCACCGCGATCCAGCGCAGCTGGATCAGCTGCTGCATGTTCTTCAGGCCGGCATCGGCAACGCCGACGGTCGTGGTGACCCACGGCGCGGGCGGGCCGATGGTGATGTGCTGCGGCGGGATGGAGTCAGCCGTGAGGGGCATCGTGGGGGACTGCGCTGGCGGAGGCCTGGGAGAGCGGATTCTCCCTCGACCAGCGGCCGCCGGGTCGCAGCATCCACGCCGCCCCTGCCACCATCGCGGCGAGGCCGAACCAGGTGAGGGCGTAGACGAGGTGGTTGTTGTGGAAGCTGACGACGGTCAGGCCGCCGACCGGCCACGCGTCCGAGCCTGCATCGGCGTCGACGAAATAGGGGGCGGCGTTCGGGATCCCTCGCGCCGCGGCGATGGCCGCCACGTCGCGCGAGAACCAGCGGCCGGCAGCGGGATCGTTGTGGCGCAGGAAGCCGCCGCGCGGCTCGGTCAGGCGCAGCAGGCCGGTGAGGGCGACCTCGCCGTCGGGGCGCGCGGCGAGGGCTTTCGATCCGGTGGTGACGAAGCCGCGGTTGACCAGCACGCTGCGGCCGTCGGCCTGCTGCAGTGGCGTCAGCAGCCACCAGCCGGGGCCTTGCTCGGTGACGGCCTGCACGAGCGTCTCTTGCGTGTGCAGGAAGCGGCCGTGCAGCACGACGTGCCGGTATTCATCGGCCGCCGCGGTGACGGGCCCGGCGGGCGCCTCGACCGGCGCCGCACGGACCCGCTGCTCGACCCGCTCGATCAGGTCCAGCTTCCAGGCCAGCCGCTGCACCTGCCAGGTGCCGAGTGAAATGAAAACGGCGGCCAGCAAGCCGGCCGCCGCGAGAAGCACTCCCAACCCAGCGGCCCCCATGGAACCGGCTTTGCCGGGCCATCGGGGGCGCCCCCCCGGGGGGGAGGCGCGAAGCGCTTCGGGGGGGGTCAAGGTCTGACCCGCATGTCGTGCATCGTGGGCATCATGTTGCTGTTCATGTGGAACATCACCCACAACGAACCGCTCAGCGTGATCACCACCAGCACCAGCGTGAAGATCAGCGCCAGCATCGTCCAGCCGCCTTCCGAGCGGGCGTTCATGTGCAGGAAGTACACCATGTGCACGACGATCTGCACCGCGGCGAAGCCGAGGATCACCAGCGCGGTGGTGCTGGAGTTGTTGAACGCCTTGCCCATCACCAGCCAGAACGGGATCGCCGTCAGGATCACCGACAGGATGAAGCCGGTGGCGTAGCCCTTCAGCGTGCTGGGAGCGTGGCCGCTGTCGTGACCGTGGTCATCGTGGTGATCGTGATCGTGGTCATGTGCGCTCACGGCAGCACCCCCATCAGGTAGACGAACGTGAAGACGCCGATCCAGACGACGTCCAGGAAGTGCCAGAACATCGACAGGCACATCACGCGGCGGCGGTTCGGCGCGGTCAGCCCGTGCTTGCCGAGCTGGAACATCAGCGTGACCAGCCAGACGATGCCGAAGGTGACGTGCAGGCCGTGCGTGCCCACCAGCGTGAAGAACGACGACAGGAACGCGCTGCGCTGCGGGCCGGCGCCTTCGTGGATCAGGTGCGCGAACTCGTACAGCTCCAGGCTCAGGAAGCCCAGGCCGAACAGCCCGGTGACGCCCAGCCACACCAGCGTGGCGCGCAGCCGCTTGCGCTGCATCTCGAGCACCGCGAAGCCGTAGGTGATCGACGACAGCAGCAGCAGCGAGGTGTTCACCGCCACCAGCGGCAGGTCGAACAGGTCGGCGCCCGACGGGCCGGCCGCGTAGCTGCGGCCCAGCACGCCGTAGACGGCGAACAGGCACGCGAAGACCAGGCAGTCGCTCATCAGGTAGAGCCAGAACCCGAGCAGGGTGCCGTTCTCCGGATGGTGTTCCTCGCGCAGGTAGTAGCGCGGCGCGGTCGGGTCGACCGCGGCAGGGTTCAAGGTGAGATCAGACATGGGCAGCGAGCATCTGGGTGCGTGCGTTCTCGGTGCGGACGACTTCATCCGCGCCGATGTGGAAGTCGCGCTTGTAGTTGAAGGTGTGGACGATGATCGCCGCCATCATCGCGACGAAGCCGAGCACGGCCGGCAGCCACATCTGCCAGATCATCGCGAAGCCGACCGCCGCCGCGAGGCCGGCGATGATGAAGCCGGCGCCGGTGTTCTTCGGCATGTGGATCGGGATGAAGCCGTCGGTCGGGCGCTCGAACTTGTTGGCCTTCATGTCGTACCAGGCGTCGTTGTCGTGCACCACCGGCGTGAACGCGAAGTTGTACGACGGCGGGGGCGAGGCGGTCGACCACTCGAGCGTGCGGCCGTCCCACGGGTCGCCGGTCACGTCGCGCAGCTGTTCGCGCCGCATGAAGCTCACCACCAGCTGGATCAGGAAGCTGCCGATGCCGAGCGCGATCAGGAACGCACCGAACGCGGCGATCACGAACCAGATCTGCAGCGACGGATCCTCGAAGTGGCTCAGGCGGCGCGTGACGCCCATCAGGCCCAGCACGTACAGCGGCATGAACGCGAAGAAGAAGCCGGTCTGCCAGAACCAGAACGAGCACTTGCCCCAGAACGGATCGAGCTTGTAGCCGAAGGCCTTCGGGAACCAGTAGGTGATGCCGGCCATCAGCCCGAACAGCACGCCGCCGATGATCACGTTGTGGAAGTGCGCGATCAGGAACAGGCTGTTGTGCAGCACGAAGTCGGCCGGCGGCACCGCGAGCAGCACGCCGGTCATGCCGCCGATCACGAAGGTGATCATGAAGCCGACCGTCCACAGCATCGGCACCTCGAAGCGGATGCGCCCGCGGTACATCGTGAAGAGCCAGTTGAAGATCTTCGCGCCGGTCGGGATCGAGATGATCATCGTCGTGATCCCGAAGAACGAGTTCACGCTCGCCCCCGAACCCATCGTGAAGAAGTGGTGCAGCCACACCAGGTACGACAGGATGGTGATCACGACCGTGGCGTACACCATCGACGCGTAGCCGAACAGGCGCTTGCCGCTGAAGGTGGAGACCACTTCCGAGAAGATGCCGAAGGCCGGCAGCACCAGGATGTAGACCTCGGGGTGGCCCCAGATCCAGATCAGGTTCACGTACATCATCGCGTTGCCGCCGAGATCGTTCGTGAAGAAGTTGGTGCCGGCGTAGCGGTCGAGCGAGAGCAGTACCAGCACCGCCGTCAGCACCGGGAAGGCGGCGACGATCAGGATGTTGGTGCACAGCGAGGTCCACGTGAAGACGGGCATCTTCATCATCGACATGCCGGGCGCGCGCATCTTGACGATGGTGGCGATCAGGTTCACGCCCGACAGCAGCGTGCCGACCCCCGCGATCTGCAAGGACCAGATGTAGTAATCGACCCCCACGTCAGGGCTGTACGCGATGCCCGACAGCGGCGGGTAGGCCAGCCAGCCGGTGCGCGCGAACTCGCCGACGAACAGCGAGGCCATCACGAGGCCGGCGCCGAAGGTGGTCATCCAGAAGCTGAAGTTGTTCAGGAACGGGAAGGCCACGTCGCGCGCGCCGATCTGCAGCGGCACGACGAAGTTCATCAGCCCGGTGACCAGCGGCATCGCGACGAAGAAGATCATGATCACGCCGTGGGCGGTGAAGATCTGGTCGTAGTGGTGCGGCGGCAGGTAGCCGAGGTTCTCGCCGAACGACACGGCCTGCTGGGCCCGCATCATCACCGCGTCGGCGAAGCCGCGCAGCAGCATCACGAGGCCCAGGATCACGTACATGATCCCGATCTTCTTGTGGTCGATGCTGGTGAACCATTCGCGCCAGAGGTAGCCCCACAGGCGGTAGCGGGTGAGCAGCGCCACCATGCCGACGCCGCCCAGGCAGACGGCGACGAAGGTGACGAGCAGGATGGGCTCATGGAGCGGGATCGCGTTCCATGAGAGGCGGCCGAAGACGAGCTTCGTCAAATCGAGGTGATCGAGCATCGGTGCGACTCAGTTCTGGGTGCTGGCGTTCTGCGCGGCGCGCAGAACGGGTTGCGTGCCGGTCGGGTCGGCCACCGTGCACAGCGCGGCGGCGACGTAGTAGGTGCGGGGCGTGGCGCCGTTGGCGTCGGAGGTGTGGCCTTCTTTCTCCTTGACGCCGTCGATGCCCTGGCGGCCGAGGCCGCCGCCGGCGTCGATCGCCATCATCTCGGACATGCACATCTTCGAGGTGTCGACGCAGCGGTTCAGGATGGCGTCGTACAGGCCCGGCGCGAAGCTCGCGTAGCGGCGCACCGGCTCGCGCTCGCTCGGCTTCTCGAGCTGCAGGTAGTCGGCGCGGGTGAGCTCCTTGGCGTCGGCGCGGGCGGCCTGCACCCACTTGTCGAACCCGGCGTTGTCCACGCCGTGGAAGCGAAAGCGCATGTGCGAGAAGCCGGCGCCGCTGTAGTTGGCCGAGAAGCCTTCGTAGTCGCCCGGCTTGTTGATCACCGCATGCAACTGGGTCTGCATGCCCGGCATCGCGTAGATCATGCCGGCCAGCTCGGGGATGTAGAACGCGTTCATCACCGATGACGCGGTGATCTTGAACTGGATCGGCCGGTCGACCGGCGCGGCCAGCTCGTTGACGACGGCGATGCCTTGCTCGGGGTAGATGAAGAGCCACTTCCAGTCGAGCGCGACCACCTCGACCACCAGCGGCTTCACGTCGGCGGTGACCGGGCGCTTCTCGTCGATGCGGCTCAGCGGGCGGTACGGGTCCAGCGTGTGGGTGCTGATCCAGGTGATCGCGCCCAGCGCGATGATGATCAGCAGCGGCGCCGCCCAGATCACCAGCTCGAGCTGCGTGGAGTGGTCCCAGTCGGGTTCATAGCGGGCCGCGCGGTTGGAAGCGCGGTAGCGCCAGGCGAAGGTCACCGTCAGCGCGATCACCGGAACGATGATCAGCAGCATCAGCCAGGTGCTGACGATGATCAGCTTGCCTTGCTGGGCGGCGATGTCGCCGGAGGGGTTCAGCAACACGGTGTTGCAGCCGGCCAGCAGCCCGGTGAGGAGCAGGGCGGGGGCCAGCAGGAGCCGTCGGCTCAGGGGCTGTTTGTGGGGTGGCATGCCAGGTTCTGGTAGGAGGGGCGCGCAAAATGCTTCCAACCGGCGCCCGATGGGCCGAGAATCTACGTTCAACGGCCCGGCTCGGGCATTGGACGTTTTGTCCTATCGCCTCCGGAACCCGGCCGTGGGAACCTCCAAGGTGCTCAAGACAATGCCCAAGACAGCGGACTGAAGCTTCATGACGACTTCCTCTCTGGATCCGAAACATCCGCATCCGACGACCGAAGACATCGGTCGAGACACCCGCCGGCTGCATGCCGCCCATGATGCGAAGGTCGCGCCCGGCGAGATCGCCATCGGCGTGATCATCGGGAGGTCATCGGAGTATTTTGACTTCTTCGTGTTCGGGATCGCGGCAGTGCTCGTGTTCCCGTCAGTGTTTTTCCCGTTCGAAAAAGGCCTCGAAGGCACGCTGTGGGCCTTCACGATCTTCTCGTTCGCGTTCATCGCGCGCCCGATCGGCAGCGTGATCTTCATGGCGATCCAGCGGCGCTACGGGCGCGAGGCCAAGCTGACGATCGCGCTGTTCCTGCTCGGTTCGTCGACCGCCGGCATGGCCTTCGTGCCGGGCTACCAGAGCATCGGCTTCACGTCGATCGTGCTGCTGTCGATCTTCCGCGTCGGCCAGGGGCTGGCGCTGGGCGGCGCCTGGGACGGCCTGCCGTCGCTGCTGGCACTGAACGCGCCGAAGAACCGCCGCGGCTGGTACGCGATGCTCGGCCAGCTGGGCGCGCCGATCGGCTTCGTGATCGCGAGCGGGCTGTTCGCCTTCCTGTACGCGAGCCTGAGCTCCGAGGATTTCCTGACCTGGGGCTGGCGCTATCCGTTCTACGTGGCGTTCGCGATCAACGTGGTGGCGCTGTTCGCGCGGCTGCGCCTGGTGGCCACCAATGAATACGCGAAGCTGCTCGACGCGCACGAGCTCGAGCCCACCAGCGTCGGCGAGCTGGCCCGCACGCAGGGCTCCACCATCGTGATCGGTGCGTTCGCGGCGCTCGCGAGCTATGCGCTGTTCCACATCGTCACGGTGTTCCCGCTGTCGTGGATCAAGCTGTATTCCACGCAGTCGATCAGCGAGTTCCTCGCGGTGCAGATGGTGGGCGCCGGCATTGCCGCGCTGGGCATCATCGCGTCGGGCAGCATTGCCGACCGGTTCGGCCGCCGCACCACGCTGGGCACGCTGGCCGCGGCGATCGGGGTGTTCAGCGGCTTCGCGCCGACGCTGCTGGGCGGCGGGCCGCTCGGGCAGGACGTCTTCATCCTGGTCGGCTTCGCGCTGCTCGGGCTGTCGTACGGCCAGGCGTCGGGCGCGGTGACGTCCAACTTCGAGACGCAGCACCGCTACACCGGCGCTGCGCTCACGTCCGACCTGGCCTGGCTGGTCGGCGCGGGCTTCGCGCCGCTGGTGGCGCTGGGCCTGTCGGCGCACTTCGGCCTCGCGTACGTCAGCGTCTACCTGTTGTCGGGTGCGGCGGCCACGCTGATCGCGCTGAGCGTCAACAAAGCGATGGAGATCAAGGACTCCGCGGCCGGCTGAGCCGGGCCGAGGCGGCGAGCTGAGCCTCCAGCGCCGCGAGCGTTGCCCGCATGCGCTCGCCCATCGCGATCTGCGGGTTCGAGTAGCCGTCGGTCTTGCCGGCTTCCTTCTCGCGCTGCTCGATGCGCGTGCGCGCGGCGGCATGCGCCTCCTCGAACGACCAGGTCGTGCGCATCCCTTCGTCGTACATCGCGCGGCCGAAGAAGGTCAGCGGCGAGCGGCGGCCGCAGCCGTACGAGGTGTGGTCGGCATCGGCCGCGGTCATCACCAGCGTGTCGGGGTCCGAGAGCGGCGCGATCCAGCTGCCCGAGAAGCAGGCCGACACCGAGATCACGCGGTGGCGGATGCCCGCCGCATCGAGCCAGCCCTTCAGCATCGCCGGCGTGACCGAATCGACCTCCAGCGGCCAGAACGACGACGCGAGCTGCCCGTCGCGTGCGCCGTGCGAGGTGAGGTGCAGGAACAGCACGTCCTCGTCGCGGTCCATCAGCGCGGCCATGCGCGTGATCGCGCGCTGCAGGTTCACCGGCGTGGCCCACGGGAATGCGGCCGGGTCGTCGTGGTGGCTGACCAGCTGCAGCGCGCGGCCGGCGCTGTCGAAGCGGGTCGTCATCACGTCGGTCACCATCGCGCTCTCGCGGCGGAACACCTCCTCCTCGGCGTCCGGCGCAAAGGTCAGCGTGTAGACGTCGATCGTGCCCTTGCGCTGCGACGCGATGGCCTGCAACTGCGTCTGCAGCAGCTGCGATTGCTGCTCGACCAGCTCCTGCGTCAGCTTGAAGCGCGGCGCATCGTCTTCGCCCTCGGCGGTTTCGGCACGGGCCGGGTACCAGTAGGTGGCGCGGTTCAGCCATTGATTGGCCACGAGCACCGCTGCGACGACCAGGAGCGCGCCCAGGCGCGGCGCCAGCCGCGTGCCGGTGCGCCACAACAGCACCGCCTGCGCGAGGAACAGCCAGCCGAGCGCGAGCCACCACAGGCCCCACGCCAGCCAGCCGCCCGCGCCGGCGCTGCCGTACACCCCGCCGCGGGACATCGGCACGAACAGCAGCGCCAGCACGACCAGCATCGGCAGGCCCTGCGCGCACAGCATCGCGAACAGCGCAGCGGCGTCGGGCTCGCTACCGTCACCGTCGTGCCGCGGCGCGCGCACCAGCCACCAGCAGGCCCAGGCCAGCAGCACCGCCCCCATCCAGTGCGACGACAGCAGCGTCGGCCAGTAGAACGAGGCGGGTCCGGTGATGAGGAGTCGCCCGACCCCCACGCCGAGCACGAACGGTACGAGGAAGAGGCAGGCCGTGATGGCTGGCGTGGCACGCAGGCCGCTCCAGTCGGCACGCATCAGCAACGCGGTGCGGATGCCCTGGAGCCACCAGGCGCCGAGCGCACCGCGGGGCAGCTGAGGGGGCGGGGCCGATGCTGCGTCGTGAGTTGCGTCGTGCGGTGCGTCGGCGTTCGGTTCGATCGAGTCGTTCAGTCCGTTGTCGGTCATTGGTGGTGTTCTCCCAGGCGGACGAATCTACCAAACGACCTCGACATTCAATCTGACGAAATCATGGACAACGCGATGAATTCGCCGAGCGCCCGCGCCGCAGGCCTGGCGGCCCGGCCGGCCGGGAACACCGCGTGCAGCTCCGTCGAGCCCAGGTCCCATGCCGGCAGCACCTGCTGCAGCCGGCCGGCCTCGAGCTCGGCACAGCAGCCCCAGTGGCCGCTCATCGCGATGCCCAGGCCGGCCACCGCCGCGGCGGTGGCGCCTTCGTTGACGGTGACCATCAGCCGGCTCTGCACGCGCACGACCAGCGCGCGGCCGTCGAGCGACATCGCGATGCCCCGCGACGTGGGGCCGACCGGCCCGGCGATGAAGCGGTGCGCGGGCAGGTCGTCCGGCTGTTGCGGCGTGCCGGCGCGCGCCAGGTACGCCGGCGAGGCGACCAGCATCCGCGGCGTCGCACCGAGCCGGCGCGCGGTCGCGACGGAATCCGCAAGCTCACCGAAGCGCAGCGCCACGTCGACGCCTTCATGCACCAGGTCCTGCCGCTGGTCGTTCATCAGCAGCTCGATGCGCAGCGCCGGGTGCCGTTCGGTGAAGGCCGGCAGCCGCGGGATCAGCTCGCGCACGCCGAAGCTCGCGGCCACGCCGACCCGCAGCACGCCGCGCAACTCGCCGCTGCCGCGCGCCGCATGGTCGGCCTCGTCGAGCGAGTCGAGGATGGCCTCGACGCGCACCAGGTAGTCGGCACCGGCCTCGGTGAGCGTGACGGCGCGGGTCGTGCGCGTCAGCAGCGCGACGCCGACCTCGCGCTCCAGCTCGCTGACGATGCGCGAGGCCGAGGGCTGGGAGAACCCCAGTTCGCGCCCGGCGCGCGAGAAGTTGCCGCTGCGGGCGACGCGGGCGAACAGGCGCAGGGCGACGAGACGGTCAGTCATTTGGCTGGCGAATATAACTTAGAGGATCAGAGCGGCTACCGGCCACAAGGCGAATCAAACACCATTCGTTCCGACGCCAGCAGGGCGCCAGCAACAACAGGAACAGAACCATGAGCAAGCTGAACAACAAGGTGGCCGTCGTGACCGGTGGCTCGAAGGGCATCGGGGCGGGCATCGCCACGGCACTGGCGGGCGCCGGTGCCGCGGTGGTCGTGAACTACGCGAGCAGCCGGGCCGGTGCCGACGCGGTGGTCGCGCAGATCGCGAAGCAGGGCGGCCGCGCGATCGCGGTGCAGGGCGACGTGTCGAAGCCGGCCGACGTGAAGCGGCTGTTCGCCGAGGCCAAGCGCGCCTTCGGCAGTGTCGACGTGCTGGTCAACAATGCCGGCGTGTACCGCTTCGGTCCGCTGGACGCGATGAGCGAGGACGACTACCGCACGCAGTTCGACACCAACGTGCTCGGCACGCTGCTCGCGTCGCAGGAGGCGGCACGGCACTTCGGCGCCGCCGGCGGCAGCATCGTCAACATCGGCTCGATCGCGAGCACCGCGCGCATGCCGGGCGCCTCGGTCTACTCGGCGACCAAGGGCGCGGTCGATGCAATCACGCGGGCGCTGGCGATCGAGCTGGCGGGGCGCAACATCCGCGTCAACACGATCGCGCCGGGCGCGACCGCGACCGAAGGCCTCGCGACGATGGGCGTGACCGAGGGCTCCGACATGCAGAAGGCGATGCTCGCGGCGATTCCGGCAGGGCGCTTCGGCCGGCCGGATGACATCGGCGGCCTGGCGGTGTTCCTCGCGAGCGACGATGCGCGCTGGATCACCGGGGACCGCATCACCGCATCGGGCGGGCAGTACTGATCCCGGCGCCGACCCATACCGACATCGAATGGAACCCGATGCGTCCGCGTGGCGCGTCGGGTCGTAGGTGCAGCTTCCAACCACTCTTTGTCGACGCATTCCGATGAGAACTTTCCTGCTGACCTCCGCCGCGGCCGTGCTGGCCGGCCTGTCGATCGCGGCCTCTGCCGCACCGCCTGCCAAGGCCGATCCCGCCTCGCAGATCGAGCGCGGCCGCTACCTCGTGAAGATCGGCGGCTGCAACGACTGCCACACCGTCAACTACGGCGAGACCGGTGGCAAGGTGCCGCAGGCGCAATGGTTGACCGGCAGCCCGCTCGGCTGGAGCGGCCCGTGGGGCACGACCTACGCGCCGAACCTGCGCAACTACTTCAGCCGCGTGACGGCGGACCAGTGGGTGAAGGTGGCGCACACGATCGAGACGCGCCCGCCGATGCCGTGGTTCGTGCTGCGCGATTTCAGCGAGCCCGACCTGCGTGCGATGCATGCCTTCATCGCCTCGCTCGGTGCGAAGGGCGGCGAGTCGCCGGCGTACCTGCCGCCTGGCCGCAAGGCGAGTGGCCCGGTCGTGGTGTTCCCGGAGCCGCCGCCGGGGGCCGTTCCCGGCAAGTGATCCGGGCAGGTGATGCGGGCGGGAGACAATGCGGGCCCTTCTCCGCTGTGTCTCTTGCACATACCCCCGCCCATGCCTGCCATCGCCACCACTGCCAATGTCGTGATCATCGGGGGCGGGCCGGCCGGCCTGATGGCGGCCGAGCGCCTGGCGGCCGGCGGCGTGCAGGTCGACCTGTACGACGCGATGCCCTCGGTCGGCCGCAAGTTCCTGCTGGCCGGCAAGGGCGGGCTGAACCTGACGCACAGCGAGCCGTTGCCGGCCTTCATCGGCCGCTACGGCGCGCAGCAGGCGCAGGTGGCGCGCTGGCTCGATGCGTTCGGGCCGCAGCAGCTGCGCGAGTGGGTGGGCGGGCTCGGCGTCGA
>NZ_JBFUFQ010000100.1:0-20555 GCF_056403355.1 Rhizobacter sp. P2_H3
CCGCTGACTGGTTTCATGGCCCGTCGCCGAAACTCCCGCCACTCACTTCGTTCGTTGTGGTCAAACAGTCGGCGACAGTCAGTTCACGAAGCGCGCTGCGCGCGCGGGCCAGGAAACCAGCCAGCTCCGGCGACCCGGCTTTATTGGCGCTCCACGGCCTCCCCCCACGCGCCTTTGGGCACCGCCCTGCTCCTTTGGGAGATGACAAGCGAACAAGTGGGGTTGATACCCGGGTGTATCCCGGGCCGTCCCGATCCGGGCCGACAGGCCCTTTCCTATAATCTTCGGTTCCGCCCAGCCCGTTCCCCTAGAGAGAAAACCGGATGAAAGCCTCCGAGATCCGCACCACGTTCCTGAAATTCTTCGAATCGAAGGGGCACACGGTGGTCGCCTCCAGCCCGCTGGTGCCGGCCAACGACCCGACGCTGATGTTCACCAACTCGGGCATGGTGCAGTTCAAGGACGTGTTCCTCGGCAGCGACAAGCGCCCCTACGTGCGCGCCGCCTCCGTCCAGGCCTGCCTGCGCGCCGGCGGCAAGCACAACGACCTCGAGAACGTCGGCTACACCGCGCGCCACCACACCTTCTTCGAGATGCTGGGCAACTGGAGCTTCGGCGACTACTTCAAGCACGACGCGCTCACCTGGGCCTGGGAACTGCTGACCCAGGTCTACAAGCTGCCGGCCGACAAGCTGTGGGCCACCGTCTACATCGACGACGACGAGGCCTACGACATCTGGACGAAGGTGATCGGCCTGCCGCCCGAGCGCGTGGTGCGCATCGGCGACAACAAGGGCGCGAAGTACGCCTCCGACAACTTCTGGATGATGGCCGACACCGGCCCCTGCGGCCCCTGCTCGGAGATCTTCTACGACCACGGCCCCGGCATCGCCGGCGGCCCGCCCGGCTCGCCCGATGCCGATGGCGACCGCTACATCGAGATCTGGAACAACGTGTTCATGCAGTTCGACATGCAGCCCGACGGCAGCATCAGGAAGCTGCCGGCGCCCTGCGTCGACACCGGCATGGGCCTGGAGCGCCTGGCCGCAATCCTGCAGCACGTGCACAGCAACTACGAGATCGACCTGTTCGACAAGCTGATCCGCGCCGCCTCCCGCGAGACGGGTGAAAAAGACCTGTCGAACAAGAGCCTGCGCGTGATCGCCGACCACATCCGCGCGACCGCCTTCCTGGTCAGCGACGGCGTGATCCCGAGCAACGAAGGCCGCGGCTACGTGCAGCGCCGCATCATCCGCCGCGGCATCCGCCACGGCTACAAGCTCGGCCAGAAGAAGCCGTTCTTCCACAAGCTGGTGGCCGACCTGGTCAGCGAGATGGGCGCGGCCTACCCGAAGCTCGCCGCCGACCAGCAGCACATCACCGACACGCTGAAGGCCGAGGAGGTTCGCTTCTTCGAGACGCTGGCCAACGGCATGGAGATCCTCGACGCCGCCCTGGCCGGCGGCCAGAAGACGCTGCCCGGCGACGTGGCCTTCAAGCTGCACGACACCTACGGCTTCCCGCTCGACCTGACGCAGGACGTCTGCCGCGAGCGCGGCGTGGAGGTCGACGAGGTCGGCTTCGGCGCGGCGATGGAGCAGCAGAAGGCGGCCGGCCGCGCGGCCGGCAAGTTCAAGATGGCGCGCGCCGTGGAGTACACCGGCGCCGGCCATGCGTTCACCGGCTACGAGCACCTGCAGGAGCAGGCGACCGTCGCGGCGCTCTACCAGGAGGGCAGCCCGGTGCAGCAGCTGCTCGAAGGCCAGACCGGCATCGTCGTGCTGAGCGTGACGCCGTTCTACGCCGAGAGCGGCGGCCAGGTCGGCGACCAGGGCTCGCTGAGCGCCGAGGGCGCGCTGTTCGGCGTGCAGGACACCCAGAAGATCAAGGCCGACGTGTTCGGCCACCACGGCGTGATGAGCCAGGGCAAGCTGTCGGTGGGCGACACCGTCACCGCGCGCGTCGACGCCGACCTGCGCGCGGCCACCGTGCGCAACCACAGCGCCACCCACCTGATGCACAAGGCGCTGCGCGAGGTGCTGGGCACGCACGTGCAGCAGAAGGGCTCGCTGGTCGACGCCGAGAAGACGCGCTTCGACTTCGCGCACAACGCGCCGGTCACGCCGCAGCAGATCGCCGAGATCGAGCGCCGCGTCAACGCCGAGATCCTCGCCAACGCGGCCACCCAGGCGCGCGTGATGGACATCGAATCGGCCCAGAAGACCGGCGCGATGATGCTGTTCGGCGAGAAGTACGGCGAGACCGTGCGCGTGCTCGACATCGGCAGCAGCCGCGAGCTGTGCGGCGGCACGCATGTGCAGCGCACCGGCGACATCGGCCTGTTCAAGGTGGTGGCCGAGAGCGGCGTGGCCGCCGGCGTGCGCCGCATCGAGGCGGTGACCGGCGCGAATGCGCTGACCTACCTGCAGACGCTCGAAGGCACGCTGCACCAGCTGGCCGCGACGCTGAAGGCCGCGCCCACCGAGGTGCCGCAGCGCTTGGCGCAGGTGCTGGAGCAGGTGCGTGCGCTCGAGAAGGAACTCGGCGCCGTGAAGGGCAAGCTCGCGTCGTCGCAGGGCGATGAACTGGTCGGCCAGGCGGTCGACGTGAAGGGCCTGAAGGTGCTGGCCGCGCGCCTGGAGGGTGCCGATGCGAAGACGCTGCGTGAGACGCTCGACAAGCTGAAGGACAAGCTGAAGACGGCGGTCATCGTGCTGGCGGCGGTCGACGGCGACAAGGTGCAGTTGGCGGCCGGCGTCACCGCCGACAGCGTCGGCAAGCTCAAGGCCGGCGAGCTGGTCAACTTCGTCGCGCAGCAGGTCGGCGGCAAGGGCGGCGGCAAGGCCGACATGGCGATGGCCGGCGGCACCGATGCATCGCAGCTGCCGCAGGCGCTCGCCTCGGTGCAGGGCTGGGTGGCGGGCAAGCTCTGAACCGCCGATGCTGAATTGGCAGATCCGGCCGTGCCGTCGTGACGACGAAGCGGCGCTGATCGCGCTGTGGCAGGCCTGCGGGCTGACGCGGCCGTGGAACGATCCGGCCAAGGACATCGCCCGCAAGTTCGCCGAGCAGCCCGAGCTGTTCGCGGTGGCCGAGTGCGATGGTGAGCTGGTCGGCAGCGTGATGGCCGGCTACGAAGGCCACCGCGGCTGGATCAACTACCTGGCCGTCACGCCGAAGCTGCAGCGCGGCGGCCTGGGCCGCGCGCTGATGGACTGGGCCGAGCTGAGGCTGCGCGAGCGCGGCTGCCCGAAGATCAACCTGCAGATCCGCCGTGGCAACACCGCGGTGATCGCGTTCTACGAGAGCCTCGGGTTCGCGGAGGACGACGCGATGAGCATGGGCAAGCGCCTGGAGCGCGACGACTGACAGCAGCGATCGGCGGGACCGCCAGGGACATTTGACCTTCGGACAGACCCTGTTGCACCGGACTGCCGCACGACCGATAAGGAAGATGCCGATGCGCGATGTGCGCCGGCCAGCCTGGTCAGGAGGTGCGTCATGTCCCATTCGAATGCTCTGAGGATGTTGGCTGCGGCCTTCGTGCTGGGCGCCGCCAGCATGGCGTGGGGCCAGTCACCGAAGCCGGCCCTGTCGCCGGGACAGGCCGTCGCCGAGGCGAAGGCCGTGGTCGACCTGGCCATCCGCTGCGGCGGCGAGCCACGTGTCGACGCCGGACCGCCCGCCGTGCCCGGCAAGAACATCGCACTGGTGATCGAGGACCTGCGCAACGGCGGCGTGCTGGCCGCATCGCTCGGCCTGCGCGAGGCGGCCGCGGTGATCGGCTGGAACGTCAAGGTCTTCGACCTCGGCGGCATCGTTGCCAAGCGCGACAAGGTGATGCAGGACGTGATGGCCTTCGGCCCCGACGGCATCGCGCTGATGGGCGGGCTGACGCTGGAAGGCTCGGCGACCAAGGGCTACGGCCCGTACGACCTGGCGCCGTTCGAGCGGCGCGGCATCGTGCTGGTCAGCTGGCATGCCAACCCGTGGCCCGGCCCGATCGCCGGCACGCCGGTGCGCACCAACGTGACCAGCGATCCGCTGCTGGTGGCCCGCATGGCCGCCTCGAAGGCGATCCTCGAATCCGGCGGCCGGGCCGGCGTCGTGATCTTCACCGACTCGAAGCTGCAGATGGCGATGACCAAGTCGAATGCGATGGCCGAGGTGATCCGCGCCTGCAAGGACTGCCAGGTGCTCGAGATGATGGACATCGGCATGGAGGAGACCGGCGCCCGCATGGCCGGCGTCACCGCCGAGCTGCTGAAGCGCCACGGCAAGCGCTGGACGCATGCGCTGGCACCCAACGACATCTATTTCGACCACATGGTGCCGACGCTGATCACCGCGCAGCAGGCGGCCGACGGCGTGCGGCTGATCTCCGGCGGCGACGGCAGCTCGTCGGCCTTCCTGCGCATCGCGGCGAAATCCTTCCAGACGGCGACGGCCGCCGATCCGCTGAACCAGCAGGGCTGGCAGACGATCGACGAGCTGAACCGCCTGTTCGCGCGTGCGGCGACGAGCGGCTTCGTCGGGCCGCCGCGGCTCGTCACCGCCGACAACATCGCCTGCGGGGGCGAGCAGCGCACGCTCTACGACCCCGGCAACGGCTACCGCGACGCCTACCGGCGGATCTGGAAGCGCTGAGCGCGGCGTGAACCCGCGCCGCCTGCTGCCCCACTCGCTGCGCCGGCAGTTCGCGCTGGCGCTGGCCGGGCTGGCGCTGGTCTTCGTGGCGGGCGGCGGGATCGCGCTCTATTCGGTGCGCGAACTTGCGCTCGCGTCGCGGCAGCTCGCCGAGGAGCGGCTGCTGCGCGTGCGCCTCGCGCAGGACCTGGTGGCCGAGACCGCGACGATCGCGCTCGACGCCTCGCAGCTGATCACCGCGAGCTCGGCCGGCGAGCTGCACCGCCTCTATGCGCAGATGGTCAAGCACCTGCAGGGCTTCGATGCGGTGGTGACCGAGATCAGCACCACCAGCGGCGACCTGGTCGTGCTCGACCTGCACCAAGCCAGCCAGGTGCTGCGCAACTCGGCCAACGTGGCGACGCAGTTGCGCGAGGATTCGCTGGGCACCGAGCTGCGCTACCTGGCGATGATGGACGACAGCATCCTGCGGCTCGAGGCGCGGTACGGCCGCGACCGGCTGCCGCTGGTCGCGCTGCTGTACCAGCTGCGCAGTGCGACGCAGCTCGACGACGTCGAGGCGCTGCGCCACCGCCTGTCGGCCGCATCGGTGCAGGAGTTAACACAGCGGTCGGCGCTGGCCGCCGACGTGCCCGAGCTGCTCGCGATGCGCCGCAAGCTGATCGAGCAGCAGCGGGTGATCACCGGCCTGCGCGACGAGATGGGCCGCCAGTCGCAGGCGATGGGCAGGGCGGCGGGCACCTGGTCGACCGCCTCGGCCACCGCCTACCGCGAGGCGGTGCAGCAGGTGGTCGACGCGTCCGAGCGCCACCAGCGCTGGATCTTCGCGCTGTTCGTCGGCAGCGTGCTGGCGGCCATCGCGGTGGCGCGGGTGTTCCTCGGGCAGCACCTGATCGGCCGCCTGCAGGAGGTGAGCCGCCACCTGCGCAGCGACCGTCCGGAGACGGGCCCGGTGGCCGTGCCGGTGCAGGGCGAGGACGAGATCGGCGACATGGCGCGCGCGGTCGAACGCTTCCTGGAGGACCGGCGGCAGCTGGCGCGCACCCGCGCCTCGCTCGAGATCGAGCAGCAGCGGCTGGCGGCGATCATCGACCACACGGCCGACGGCATCCTCGTCGTGCGCGGCGACCGGGTGCTGCAGCTCAACCCGGCCGGCGAGCGCATGTTCGGGTGGACGGCGTCGCAGCTGGACGGTCTGACCGTCGGCGAGCTGCTGTCGGATTTCGATCCGCCGCTCGAGATCGAGCAGGCCGTGCCGCGCAGCGCGATCGGGCAGCGCCGCGACGAGCGGCTCTTTCCGGCCGAGGTGTCGGTGAGCCGGATGGCGGTGCTCGACGACCCGGACGGCGGCGCTGCGCTGCGCGTGCTGGTGGTGCGCGACGCGACGCTGCGGCGCGCCGCCGAGCAGCAGCTCACCGCGGCCCGCGATGCCGCCATCGCGGCGCGGCGCGCGCAGAGCATGTTCCTCGCCAACATGAGCCACGAGCTGCGCACGCCGCTGAACGGCATCCTCGGCTACACGCAGATCCTGCGGCTGGACGACACGCTCGACGAGCAGCAGGCGGCCGGCCTGAAGACCATCCAGAGCAGCGGCGAGCACCTGCTGATGCTGATCAACGACATCCTCGACATCGCGAAGATCGAGGCCGGCAAGCTCGACCTCGTCGAGGCGCCGATCCACCTGGCCAGCTTCCTCGGCATGATCGGCGACCTGATCCGCATCAAGGCGCAGCAGAAGAACCTGGCGTTCACGCTGGAGCTGCACGGCGAGCTGCCCGAGGCGGTGCAGGTCGACGAGCGGCGGCTGCGCCAGGTGCTGCTGAACCTGCTCGGCAACGCGGTCAAGTTCAGCGACCGCGGGCAGGTGCAGCTGGTCGTCCACCTGCTGGAGGTCGAGACGGGCCGGGCGCAACTGCGCTTCGAGGTCTGCGATTCGGGCATCGGCATGGACGCCGCGCAGATGCAGCGGCTCTTCCACCCGTTCGCGCAGGTGCACGATGCGACGCGCCGCGTGGCCGGCAGCGGGCTCGGGCTGTCGATCAGCCGGCAGCTGGTGCGGCTGATGGGCGGCGACATCCTGGTGCGCAGCGTGCCCGAGGAGGGCAGCGTGTTCTGGTTCGAGCTGGCGCTGCCGGTGCTGGAGACGGGGGCGGGTACCGCGCGCGTCGAGCGCAGCGCGGTCGGCTATGCCGGCGCGCCGCGCAGCGTGCTGATCGTCGACGACATCGCCGAGAACCGCGAGATGCTGGCCTGGCTGCTGCGCCTGCTCGGCTTCCAGATCGACGAGGCCGACAACGGGCAGACGGCGGTGGTGCGGGCGCAGGCGAAGCGGCCGGACCTGATCCTGATGGACCTGATGATGCCGGTGATGGACGGGCTGCAGGCGACGCGGCGCATCCGCGAGGACGCGGGGCTGAAGACCGTGCCGATCATCGCGATCTCGGCCAGCGTGACGGCCGAGGACCGGCAGAAGTGGGTCGCCTCGGGCGGCAACGGCTTCGAGGCCAAGCCGGTGCGCCGTGAGAGCCTGCTGCGCCAGATCGGTGAGCTGCTGGACCTGACCTGGATCTACCGCGAAGACGACGKCGCGGCGGGTGCGCTGCCGGCGCAAGGCGAGCCGCTGGCGCCGGAGTCGATTCCGGATGCGCAGGAGCTGCAGGAACTGCACCGGCTGACGCGGGCCGGCAACATGGCGGCGATCTGCGACGAAGCGCAGCGGCTCGCGCAGRCTGATGCGCGCTACCGGCCGTTCGCCGAGCGGGTGCGGCGCCTCGCGAACGACTACCAGGTGCGGGCGCTGGGCACGCTGGTGAAGGAGAGCCTCGCGCGCCGGCAGGAGTGAGGCGGGTCAGGCCAGCGCCACCTCGGCCATTGCAGCGACCGCCAGCGCCGCGATGCCGGCCTGCGCCACCAGCCCGTCCACGTCCATCAGGATCAGCATGCGCTGGTGGCTGCTGACCAGCCGCTCCTGCAGGCCGCCCGGCCGCGCGAGCGATTGCACGCGGGCGCTGGCGACCTCGAACACCGGACCGAGCTCGTCCACCCGCATCGCGAAGCGCTGCCCGCCCGACCCCTGCGCCACCACCAGCGGCGCCTGCGGATCGGCCGCCGGGCCGGTGCCGCGCAGCACGCCCAGGTCGACCACCGGCAGCAGCCGGCCTTCGAACTCCAGCATGCCGAGCAGATGCGCCGGTGCGTTCGGCAGCGCGGCGATGCGCGGCTGCTGCAAGGCCTGCAACGCCATCGCCGACGGCACGCCCAGCCACTGGCCGCCGCACAGGAAGCTGGCGATCGACACCACCGGCTCCTTGCCGCGCGGCGGCGTGGCGGCGTTGTCGAACACCACCGGCGCGGCCGCGGCCTGCGCCTGCATCGCGCCCAGCTTCAGCAGCGCCACCGACAGCAGGTCGCGCGGGCCGATGCTGCCATCGGCGTGGTACTCGCGGTAGCCGCCCGAGACGCTGCAGCCGGCGCTGCAGGCGACGCCGTCGAGGTGAATCACGGCGCTGGCCGACGCGCCCCGCGCGAGCGAGCGCCAGTCGGTGGGCACCGCCCAGTCGCTGCCGACCGGCCAGCGCGCCGGGTCGCTGCTCGCGACCACTGCGCCGGCACGCGTCAGCAGCAGCGCCGCTGCGCCGTGCGAGGGTTCGCCCTGCGCATCGAGCGGCAGCGCATCGCGCAGCATCGCGGCGAACTGCGGCTCGCCGTCGAAGACGATCGCGATGCCGCCGACCACGGTCGCGGTGCCGTCGTTCGCTCGCAGCGCCGCCCCGTGCACGAAGGTCGGCCGCCCACCGTACAGATCGCTCGCCGCATGCGCCGATTCGACGTGCTGCTGCGGATCGCGCAGTGCCAGCGTCTCGCGCACCCACGGCGCGTCGAGCACGCTGCCGCAACGCGCCTGCTCGGCCGGGTCCGACACCGCGACGATGCGCCCGTCGGTGTCGAACAGCACCAGCAGCGCGTACACCGTGTAGAGCCCGTTGATGCGTTGCAGCACGGCGGCGGCACGCTGCGCATCACGTTCACCCGCCGGCTGCGACAGCACGCCGCGCAGCACGCCGTCGAGCGCCCACCAGCGGCAGTCGTTCGCGCGTTCGTAGAGGTTGCGGTCGACGATGTCGATCGCGAGCCGCGCGTGGTGGCGCGCTTCGTCGAACACCGCGTTCAGCGTCGAGCGGTGCAGGTTCGCGATCGCCTGCTCGAACACCTGGCGGATGCGCTCGCCGGTCTGGCCGACCTCGCGCAGCAGCGTCGCGGCGAAGGCGCTCGACGTGCCTTCGCCGGCCGGCCGCAGGCGGCCGTTCCACAGCACGCGCGACAGGTCGCGCTGGATGTGGCGAGCCTGCACGGGGATGGTGCGCAGCGCCTCGCCGAACAGCTCGCGGGTGTCGAGGCGGGCCAGCAGGTCGTCGTCGGCCGTGGTGTCGTGCAGGTCCTCCTGCAGCTCGGCGGTGTCGAAGGCCTGGTCCACCGGCACCAGCGCACGCGCCGACCAGCCGGGGCCCGCGTAGCCTTCGTAGCCGCTCGCGGCGGCATGCACCATCAGGTACTCGCGTCCGGCGAAGCGGGTGAGCTGCCGGGCTGCCGTGGACGTCGCCGGCGGCAACGGCGCGCCGACCGGCACCTGCCACGGGTCGGACGAGGCCAGCACCGCGTCGGCGCCATCGGTCAGCACGATCACGCTGCGGTCGCGCGGCTCCAGCAGCTGCGAGAAGATCGCGCGCATCTCGTCGTCGAAGCGGAACGACAGGCACAGCACGCCCGCGATGCGCTCGTCGACGCGGATCGCCGCCGCGTACAGCAGCGCGCGCCGGCCGCCCATCAGCGCGGAAGGGCCGAAGTGCTCGACATACGGGCCGCCCTGCAGCGCCTGCGCGAGCCAGGGCTCGCGGCTGCCGGGGCCGGCCTCGATCGAATCGTCGAGCCGTGCCAGCACGCGGCCGTCCGGTGCCAGCGCGATCACGTCGTCATAGACGGTGTACTTGGCCGCGTACTCGGCGAAGCGGGCCTGCAGCGCGCGCAGTGCGGCAGCATCCACCCCGTCGGCGCCGAGGCTCGCGCGCACCACCTCGCGCAGCTGCGAATCGGTGCTCAGGAAGCCGATGTCGGCGGTGCGCTCGAACAGGTTGCGCACCAGGATGTCGATCGCCACCTGCGCCTGGCTGCGCATGCGCTGCGCGACGTTCGACAGCAGCGTGCGGCCGAGGCTGTCGAGCAGGTCCTCCGACAGCGACTGGAAGGCCGCGCGCGTCGCGCCGATGTCGGGCAGCGTGCCGCTCATCTGGCCGAGCATCGACAGGCTGTCCCACACCCCCTGCAGCCGCAGCAGCGACTCGCGGTATTCGTCCACCGCGGGCATGCGCGACACCAGCGGGGCCACTTCGGGCGAGAAGGGCATCCCGCGGCGCCAGATCTTTTTCATTGTTCGTCCTGAGGATTCAAGTGGGTTCGTGAGACATCCGCCCCGCTCTCGGGACCCCGCCGGTGCAAACGTTCTCAAGATTGAGAATCGGCCGATCCGACGCCAGGTACACCTGGACTTTCGTGAAACGGATCACGCTTGCGCATGACGCGACAGGAAGGGGTCCGATGCGGCTCGGGCGGGCTGCTCCGGCGTCAGCCTCGCGTCAGTCTCGGGGCCGTCGCGACCCCGCCTCGACCCGTTTTCGCAAGTGTGCGAATCGGCCACGCGAAGCTTCTCGTTTTTGAGGCATCAGGCGTGACTGAGAGTTCATGAGCTTGTTTTTTCGTGCGATGACGAGACTGAGCTGCATCGGGTCCTGCATCGGACCTTGCACCCAAAGGAGAGATCGCCATGCAGATTCAAGTCCTCACCGTCCTGGCCCGCCACGAACATGTCCAGGCCCTGATGTCGCCGGTGCTCGAAGGCCGCGTCCAGGAAGCCGTCTCGAAGGCCGAAGAGCTGCTGGGCGATCGCCCGGCCCACCTGGGCGACGAGATGCTGAGCGAGCTGGCCCAGCTGTGCGGCGACCTGATGCTGTCGCTGGACCGCGCCGAAGAGGCCGAGGAAACCTACCGCCTGGCCGTCAAGCTGGCCGGCGGCGCGCAGCGCGGCACGGTGCGCGTGGTGTCGTGCCGCGGCACCGGCTTCCTGAGCCTGTACCAGCACCGCTACGGCACGGCCGCGGCCTGCTTCGGCCGCATGGCCGTCGACGAGGCCGCGACGCCGGCGCAGAAGGTGGAGGCACTGTGCGCGATGGCGATGGCCCGCCACGGCCTCGGCCAGAAGGAGCGCGCGATGCAGGCGCTCGACGATGCGAGCGAGATCGCCCGCGACGACGATTCGGCGCAGCTCGCGATGATGGTGAGCCTGGTGCGCGTCGAGTTGCTCGCGCAAAGCGAGATCCGCGCGCACGACGACCTGCGCGACCATGTGTTCTGGCAGTCGCCGATGGTCGACCGCATGCCGGCCTCGGCCCAGCTGCAGCCGGTGGCGGCGATCGACCAGTGCATGAGCGCCTACGGCCGCTTCGCGCTGGTGGCGCGCCGGCTGCGCCAGCTGCGCGACCTGGTGATGGCCGGCAGCGGCGATGCCCGCGCGCAGGCCGCGCTGCCGGAGCACGTGGCCGGGCTGCGCACGCTGGGTCTCGCGACGCTCGAGCGCCAGGCGCGCCTGGACACCGCGCTGGTCGCGATCACGCAGCGCCAGGCCGAGCTGGCCCGTGCCACGCTCGAGCCGCTGCAGTCGCGCGAGGCCGAGATGGGCGGGCGCCAGCGCTGGCGCATGGAGCTGTCGTACTGCCTGGCCAAGGTGTGCGCGCTGTCGGGCCGGGTCGACGAATCGATGCGCCACTACCAGCGCTATGCGCTCGAATCGATGCAGTGCGTGCGCACCGAATCGGCGTTCGACGACCGCGCGGCGCGGCCGGGCGCGGCGGCGCCGGTGGCGGTGAAGGACGACATCGAGATGCGGCTGCCGGCGAAGTACCGCCGCGCCTACCGCTACCTGCTGGAGCACCTGGACTGCGCCGAGCTGAGCGTGCGCGAGATCGCCGACGACATGGGCGTGACCGAGCGGGCGCTGCAGTGGGCCTTCAAGAACCACCTGGGCATGACGCCGGGCGAGGTGATGCAGCGTTGCCGCGTCGAGCGCATCCGTGCCGACCTGCTGCGCGACGACGCACCGGGCCACAGCGTGATCGAGACCGCGGCGCGCTGGGGCATCCGCAACCGCTCGACGCTGGTCACCTCGTACCGCAAGTACTTCCGCGAGACGCCGACCGAGACGCTGGCGCGCCGCGGGCGTGCGGACCAGATGGCTGCGGCGTACTGAGGCCGTCATGCGTTCGCATGGTTTGCGCGCGTCGATCGGCGCGCTGATCGCGGGGGCCGCCTCGCAGGCCGGTGCCGCCTACGACTGCACCGATGCGTTCGGCAACCGCTACCAGAGTGCACGGCTGATTGCCGAGGGGGGCGTGCAGTGCGTGGCGGCGTTGCCGCCGGTGCGGGTGGCCCAGCCGCTCACGTCGCAGGACGTGGCCTCGATCCTCGGCCTGTCCGATGCGGCCTTGGCGGCCGAGGTGCAGAGGCGCGGCGGCAGCATGCTGCTGTTGCCGCCGTCGGGCGTGGCCATTTCGGTGAACGCGCCGCCGGCCGAGCGGATCACCGCCTATGACCCGATCATTGCGGCGGTGGCGCGCTCCTTCGGCACCGACGTGAACCTGCTGCGCGCGATCGTGCACGTGGAGTCGCGCTTCAACCCGAACGCGGTATCGCCGAAGGGGGCGATCGGCCTGATGCAGGTGATGCCGGCGACCGCGTCGCGCATGGGCCTGGCCGATGCCGAGCGCAACCTGTTCGAGCCCGAGGCTAACCTGCGCACCGGCACGCGCTACCTGCGCCTGCTGCTGAACATGTTCGAGGGCCAGCCGGAGCTGGCGGTCGCGGCGTACAACGCGGGCGAGGGCGCGGTGATGAAGTACGGGCGGGAGATCCCGCCGTACCCGGAGACGCAGGCGTATGTGCAGAACGTGATGGCGATCTATCGCAGCCTCAGTCGTTAGTGGCCCACCCCCGAGGCGCTGACGCGCCTCCCCCTCAAGGGGGCAACTCCAGTGGCCCGGCAAAGCCGGTTCCACGGAGTTCTGCTTGATCCTTGCTCGGCCACCCCGGCGTGTCTACCGCTCCGCTGGCAACTCCAGCGCCACCCGCAACTCCCCCGCCGGCGCATCCATGCGCCACAGCCCGCCCTGCATCTCGCGCGCGATCTCCTCGCACAGCGTGAAGCCGACGCCGCCGACCGCCGAGGCATCCGCCTCGCGCGCCGGCGACGCGAACAGCACCCGCACCGCCGGGCCGTTCATCGACAGCAGCACCTGCGGGGCCTGCGCACCGCCCAGCCGCTCGATCTCGATCAGCAGGATGCGCAGCAGCACCGCCAGCCGCTGCGCATCGCTGCGCACCTGCGGCGGCGCGACGCCGCGCAGCACCAGCGGCTCGCGCGGCCCCGAGCGGCCGATCGCCATGCCGTTCCAGGCCTCCTGCAGCGCGAGCGGCAGGTCGAGCACCATCGCCTGCGGCGCCGCGCGGTACGAGAACATGCGCAGCTGGCGCGTCAGCGCCGTCGCCTCGTCGATGTGGGCGACCACGCCGCGCATGGCCGCCGACAGCTCGGCCGGCGTCAGGTGGTCGGCCTGCGTGATGCACAGCGACAGCGCCTGCCGCGCCGCCACCAGCGGCGCCCCCAGCGAGTGGTAGATCTGCGCCATCAGCCGGCCCACCACCGCCAGCCGCTGCGCATGCAGCATCGCGGTTTCGCGCTCCAGCCGGCGCTCCTCGGCGTCGCGCTCCAGCGCGGCCATGCGGTAGTGCAGCCGCTCCTGCTCGGGCTGCGTGTGGCGCCGCGCCGCATGCGCCTGGCGCAGCCAGCGCAGCGCATCGGCATGCCGGCCGTTCGAGGCATGCGCATTGGCCAGCATCTGCATCGTGTTCGGCAGCTCGCCGTCGTGGCGGATGCTGCGCATCGCGCTGATCGCCCGCTCGAAGCGCGCCGCGGCCCGCCCCGGCTTGCCGGCGTGCTGGTAGTACACGCCCATCGTCAGCCACACCTGCGCCATCCAGCGCGGCGCGCGCGGCAGCTGGCGCACGCGCCGCAGGAAGATCGACGCGGTGTGGCGCGCCCCCTCCAGGTCGCCGAGCCGCGAGCGCGCATAGATCACCATGTGCAGCGACGCGAGCGGGCTGCGTTCGTTCGCCTTCGGCAGCACCGCGGCCGCGCGCCGCCGCTCGGACTTCGCCTCGGCCAGCCGGCCCCGCCGCTCGTGCGCATCGGCCAGGTAGGTGCGGCTGAAACCGAGCGCCGCGCGTGCGCTCTCGGCGGTGGTCGCCACCTGGCCGCGCGTGGCCTCGGGAGGCATCTCGGCCACCACCTTCAGCACCTCTTCGCAGCAGTGCGCCGCCGCATCGAACTCGTCGACGCACAGGAAGGTGCAGGCCTGGTTGAACAGCAGCCGCACCAGCAGCTCCATGTCGCCGCTCGCGCGGGCGGCCGCCTGTGTCTGCCGCAGGTGCTCCAGCGCGCGGCTGAAATCGCCGGTCTCGATGCAGATCGAGATGCAGGTGCTGGCCGCGCTCGACGCCCGCGCGGTGTCGCCGGCGCGCGCCAGCTGCTCGCTGGCCGACAGCGCCCGCGCGTACGCGAGTTCGTACTCGCCGAGCTGCGCATGCAGCCGTGCCATCAGCAGCTGGATGCGGCCGAGCGTGTGGGCGTCGATGTCGTCGCCGGCAGCCAGCGCCGCCGCCTGTTCGAGCAGGCCGCGGTGGCGGGCAGGGTCTTCGGCGGCTTCGAGGGCGGGCAGCGCTTCGATCACGCGCTGCAAATCGGCCGTCGGCGGGGCGATCAGGTCGGGCATGCGCCGCATTGTGAGGGCGTCTGCGGGCGCCGCGGCAGCGCCGCCACGAAGCCGGCCGCCTCGCGTCGGGTTTGCGCACACCGCTTCGGGCCCGGCCCCGGCCGGCGCCGCCGGCACGCCTAGCCTGTCGATGTCGGCAATCCGTCGACGCCCGTTGCATTCGGTCACGCCATGTCCGACGAAAAAACCGAAGAGCCCACAGAGCAGAAGCTGCGCAAGGCGCGCGAGGAAGGCCAGGTCGCCAAGAGCCAGGACATGGCGATCGCCGGCTCCACGCTCGCGGTCGTCGGCACGCTGCTGGCGATGGCCGACAGCGCCGCCGCGCGCATGCGCACCGTGATCTCGCTCGCGCTGGACATCGGCCCCGGCGACATCCCGATGGACGTGATCTGGAAGCGCCTCGCCGCGATGGGCATGGAGGCGGGCCTCGTGATCCTGCCGCTGCTGGTGGTGGCGGCCATCGGCGCGGTGGTCGGCATCGCCGCGCACGTCGGCATCCAGCTCACGCCGAAGGCGGTGCAGCCCAAGTTCGACAGCCTGAACCCTGCCCAGGGCATCAAGAAGGTGTTCTCGCTGAAGTCGCTGATGACCTTCGCGCAGATGGTGCTGAAGGCGGTGGTGATCGGCGCGGTGATGTGGCAGGTCATCGTGCAGCTGCTGCCGCTGATCTCGGGCGCGGTGTTCCAGACGCCGATGGCGATCGGCGCCATCGCCTGGGGCGCGATCGGCAAGGTGCTGCTGTTCGCGGTGGCGTTGTTCATGGTGCTGGCACCGCTCGACTACGCGCTGCAGCGCCACCACTTCATGAAGGGCCAGCGCATGTCCAAGGACGAGATCAAGCGCGAGTTCAAGGGCCAGGAAGGCGACCCCGAGATCAAGGGCCAGCGCAAGCAGCTGGCGCGCGAGCTGGCCGAGGAAGACCCGAAGCAGGCGGTGGGCCGCGCCGACGCGGTGGTCGTCAACCCGACGCACTACGCGGTGGCGATCCGCTACCGCGCCGACGAGGCCGGCGTGCCGGTCGTGCTGGCCAAGGGCGTGGACGACGCGGCGCTGATCATCCGCGGCCACGCCGAGGCGATGGGCGTGCCGGTGTTCGCGCACCCGCCGCTCGCGCGCGCGCTGCACAAGGTGCCGGTCGACCACGCCGTGCCCGAAGAGCTTTTCGAATCGGTGGCCGTGGTGCTGCGCTGGGTGGACGAGATCGGCGCCCGGCGCGGCGATTCACCCGGCAGCACACCAGCCCCCGGTTCCGACAACCCCGTTCATTGACCCTTTCCACCCAGGCGGATGCCATGAAGAAATTCAAGATCAACATAGGCGGCGATGCCGCGATGGTGGCCACGATCGTGGCCATCCTCGCGCTGATGGTGCTGCCGCTGCCGACCTTCCTGATCGACGGCCTGCTGGCGGTGAACCTCACCATCAGCACGCTGCTGCTGATGGTGACGATGTACATCCCGAGCGCGGTCTCGCTGACCTCGTTCCCGGCGCTGCTGCTGTTCACGACGCTGTTCCGGCTGTCGCTGAACATCTCGTCGACCAAGCTGATCCTGCTGCACGCCGACGCCGGCCACATCATCGAGTCGTTCGGCAACCTGGTGGTGGGCGGCAACCTGGTGGTCGGGATCGTGGTGTTCCTGATCATCACGGTGGTGCAGTTCATCGTGATCGCGAAGGGCTCGGAGCGGGTCGCCGAGGTCGGCGCGCGCTTCACGCTGGACGCGATGCCGGGCAAGCAGATGAGCATCGACGCCGACCTGCGCGCCGGCCACCTGACGGCCGACGAGGCCCGCCACCGCCGCGCCGCGCTCGCGATGGAAAGCCAGCTGCACGGCGGCATGGACGGCGCGATGAAGTTCGTGAAGGGCGATGCGATCGCGGCGCTGATCATCACGGTGATCAACATCCTGGCCGGCATCGTGATCGGCATCACCTACCACGGCATGCCGGCCGCCGAGGCGGCGAACCGCTTCGCGATCCTGTCGATCGGCGACGCGATGGTGTCGCAGATCCCGTCGCTGCTGATCTGCGTGGCCGCCGGCGTGATGATCACCCGCGTGGCCGACGAGCACGCGCCGAAGCCGAAGTCGCTGGGCGAGGAGATCACCTACCAGCTGACGCGCAGCCCGCGCGCGCTGTACCTGGCGGCCGGCTTCCTGTGCGGCTTCGCGCTGGTGCCGGGCTTCCCGTGGTACGTGTTCCTGCTGCTGGCCGGCGCGCTGGTGATGCTGGGCCGCAACCTGCAAGGTAAGACCAAGGGCAAGCCGTCGCACGAGGCCGAGGCCGATGCGCTGAAGGGCCTGCAGCGCGAAGGCGCGAAGGCGCGCAAGGGCGAGATCCAGGCGATCGAGGACAAGGCGAGTGCGTTCACCGCGCCGCTCGCGGTGACGATGTCGCCGGCGCTGGCGGCCTCGCTGCGGCCCGACCTGCTGAACGCCGCGTTCGAGCGCGAGCGCCTGGGCCTGCAGGAGCAGCTGGGCCTGCCGTTCCCCGGCATCCGGCTGTGGACGCGGGCGAGCCACGCCGAGAACGAGTACGAGCTGCTGCTGCACGACGTGCCGCACGGCAGCGGCCAGGTGGTGATCGGCCCGAAGCCGGACGGCGAGCCGTCCAACGAGGAGGTGATCGCGAAGCACGCGGTGCAGTCGCTGCACGAGCAGGCGCACCAGTTCCTCGGCATCCAGGAAGTGCAGTGGGTGCTGGAGCGGGTCGGCGCCGACTACCCCGGCCTGGTGGCCGAGATGCAGAAGGTCGTCACGGTGCAGCGCATCGCCGAGGTGCTGCGCCGGCTGCTGGAAGAGCAGCTGCCGATCCGCAACATGCGGGCGATCTGCGAGAGCCTGATCAACTGGGGCCCGAAGGAGAAGGACGCGCTGATGCTCACCGAGTACGTGCGCGGCGACCTCGGGCGCTGGCTCAGCCACCGCGCGACGCAGGGCAGCGGCTCGCTGTCGGCGGTGCTGCTGGAGCCGGCGGTCGAGAAGATGATCCGCGACGCGATCAAGCCGACGCCGGCCGGCAACTACCTGGCGCTGGCGCCGGACGCGGTCGGCGCGATCGCGCGGCGCGTGAAGGACCTGGCGGGGCTGACGCCGCGTGCCGGCATCGCGGTCGTGACCTCGATGGACATCCGCCGCTACGTGCGCCGCATCGTCGAGTCGGAATCGAAGTGGCTGGCGGTGTACTCGTACCAGGAACTGGGCTCGCAGGTGCGCGTCGAGCCGCTCGGCAGGGTCGCGCTGTGACGGCGGGCCGAGCGCCGGGCCGCCCCAAGCCGGCCCGCATCCCCCCGGGGGATCGACCGGTGTACCCACCGGGCGAGGGGTTGTCATGACTCGCCCGCGCCCCGTCTCGTTTGAGGTCCACCGCAGCACGCTGCCGAAGCAGCCTGCGCCGGCTGACAGCCTGCGCGCGCCGAGCTTCACCGACCTGCTGCGCCAGCGCCGCCAGCCGGGCGGTGCGCGGCCGTTCGGCGAGCGGCTGCACCCCGACGCCGAGCCGTCAACCTCGCACGTCCCCGCCGAAGACGAACTCGCCATCTCCGCCGAGCCCGAGCACGCCGCCCCGGTCGCCCGCCAGCCCGAAGCTGAGCAGCATGGCGAGCCCGAATGGGCCGACGACCTCGTCCCCGGCCCCGAGCTGCTGCACCCGTTGCTGCACGGCAGCTCGGGAGCCGCCCGCGTGGCCCGCGCGGCCGCGCCGACGCACCCGGTGGTCGCCGCGATCGCGCAGACCATCTCGCGCTTCTGCAACGAGCGCGCCGTCGACGACAGCGAAGGCTGGCAGGTGCGCATGCCGCTGCGCCCCGATGTGTTGCCCGACACCACGCTCGCGCTGTCGATTTCGTCGTACTGGCTGCAGCTTCGCTTCGAGACCACCGAGTCGAAGTCCCGCGACCTACTCTTTGCCCATCGCGACGCACTTGCCACGGTGCTCGAGGAATCCCTCAACCGCCGGCGCGAAGTCGCCATCACCATTGACTGAATCGCCATGACCGCTGCTGCACGCATCGAACCCGTCACGCCGATTGCCACCCACCTGGGGGCCGTCGGCACCGCCGCCGCCAGCGCTTCGCGGCTGCTGCACGACCGCCGCCTCGGCGCCCTGTGGCGGGCGCTGGACCTGCAGCGCGGCCTGTCGCTCGCGGCGGTGGCCGACGCCGCCGGCGCGCCGCGCGGCGTCTCCCACTACGCGCTGGAGCTCGACTGCGACGCCGGCCGCTTCAGCCTCGCGATCGCCTGCCGCGCCGATGCCGCGCTGTCGCTGGCCGCCGCGCCCGACCTCGGTGCCCCGCTGCGCGCGCTGGCCGCCGAGGCGCTGTTCGGCGAGACCACCGAACGCCTGTCGCGCCTCGTGCTGCCCGGCGTGCAGGCGGTGTCGCTCGCACCGCTGGCCGCCGCCCAGGTGCCGCGCAGCGGCTGGTGCAGCCTGCGCCGCGGCGGTGCCGAGATCGCACGCATCGCCGTGCAACAACTTCCCGGCCCGGTGCACGACGCGCTGCGCGGTGCGGCACGGCCGCACGGCCAGCCGAGCGCCTGGCGTTCGCTGCTGCGCCTGCCGGGCGCCGCGGTGATCGCGAGCCGCGCGCTGTCGATCGACGTGCTGCGCTCGCTGCGGGTCGGCGACGTGGTGCTGCTGCCTGCGGACCTGCAGGCGCTGGATGGTGCCGCCGCGGTGCTCAGGCTGGGGCCGCGCGGTGCGCGCTGCCTGGCGGCGCCGGGGCGGATTCAAGGCAATTCATGGACAGTCGAAGGAGGACTTCAGATGTTGGACGATGACCAGGACCTGCTCGCCGAGCCGGGCGAGCAAGCAGATGCGATCGGCGAGCTCGAGCTGCCGGTGCGTTTCGAGATCGAGACCGTGTCGGTGCCGCTGTCGGAGCTGGAGGCGATCGAGCCCGGCTACGTGATCGAACTCGGGGCGCCGGCGGCCGAGGCGCGGCTGCGCCTCGTGTCGTGCGGCCAGGTGATCGGCCACGCGGAACTGGTGGCGGTCGGCTCGCGGCTGGGCGCCCGCATCACACGCATGGTGGCACGCGATGACGCAGACCACCACGGGTGAACTGCTCCCGCTGCTCGTCATCGCGTTCGCGATCGGCGTGCTGCCCTTCGTCGCGATGATGGTGACCTCGTACACCAAGATCGTCGTGGTGCTGGGGCTGCTGCGCAACGCGCTCGGCGTGCAGCAGGTGCCGCCCAACATGGTGCTCAACGGCATCGCGATCATCGTGTCGGCCTACATCATGGCGCCGCTGGTGATGGATTCGTACGACAAGATGAAGGACCAGGGCTTCGCGCCCTCGAGTGCCGGCCAGATCGGCCAGGTGCTGGAGATCGCGAAGGAGCCGGTGCGCAAGTTCCTCGACAAGCATGCGCAGGCGCGCGAGAAGGCGTTCTTCCTGAAATCGGCGGCCGCGGTGTGGCCGCCGGAGCGGGCGAAGGCGCTGAAGGCCGACGACCTGATCGTGCTGGCCCCGGCCTTCACGCTGTCGGAGCTGACCGCGGCCTTCAAGATCGGCTTCCTGCTGTACCTGGCCTTCGTCGTCGTCGACCTGATCATCGCGAACATCCTGCTCGCGCTCGGCCTGTCGCAGGTGACGCCGACGCAGGTGGCGATCCCGTTCAAGCTGCTGCTGTTCGTCGTGATGGACGGCTGGTCGACGCTGATCCACGGCCTGGTGCTGACCTACAAATAGCGAGCCCACGACCATGGACTACGACAACATCGTTCGACTGACCTCGCAGGCCATGCTGCTGTGCCTGGTGGTCTCGCTGCCGGCGGTGCTGGTGGCGGCGCTGGTGGGCCTGCTGGTGTCCTTCGTGCAGGCGATCACCTCGCTGCAGGACCAGGCCATCTCGCAGGGCGCCAAGCTGATCGCGGTGGTGATCACGCTGGTGATCGCCGCGCCGTGGGGCGCCTCGATGGTGCTCGGTTTCGCCCAGCAGGCGGTCCAGGCGGCACTGCAATGAACATGATGCGCTCCTTCACTCGGATGGCGCCGATCGTGGCGCCGCGCGCGGCCGCGGTCGCGCC
>NZ_JBFUFQ010000101.1:0-20384 GCF_056403355.1 Rhizobacter sp. P2_H3
GTGGATCGCCTGCGCCGCCTCGGGCGACGGCGCGTGGCGGCCGAGCAGCGCGATCTGGCGCGCGCCCGAGCGCTGCAGCCAGCGCGCGGTGTGCAGGCCGAGCGCACCGAGACCGCCGGTGACGAGGTAACAGGCATCGGCGCGGACCTCGAACGAGGCGGCCACCGGCAGCCGCAGCACGATCTTGCCGATGTGCTTCGCTTGGGCCATGTGGCGGAACGCGTCGGCGGCCTGCGCGACATCGAACACCGTGACCGGCAGCGGCTGCAGGCTGCCGTCCTGCAGGCCGGCCTGCAGCTCGGCCAGCATCGGGCGCAGCAGGCGCGGCTCGGCGTAGGCCGCATCCCCCAGGTCGTAGGCCTCGTAGTGGATGCCCGGGCAGGCCTGCGCGACGGCCTCGGGGGTCCAGATGTCGCGCTTGCCGAGTTCGAGGAACCAGCCGCCCGGGGCGACGACGCCGAGCCCGGCCGGGATGAAATCGCCAGCCAATGAGTTCAGCAGCACGTCGACGCCGGCACCGCCGGTCGCGCGCATCAGCTCGGCGGCGAACGAGGTGCTGCGCGAATCCATCACCGCGCGCACGCCGATCGCGAGCAGGTGGGCGCGCTTCTCGGGTGAGCCGGCGGTGGCGTAGACCTCGGCGCCGGCACGCAGCGCGAGCTGCACCGCGGCGAGGCCGACGCCGCCGGCGCCGGCATGGATCAGCACGCGCTGGCCGCGCCGCAGCCCGGCGATGCCGAACAGGCCGTGGTGCGCTGTCAGGAAGGCGACCGGCAGCGCGGCCGCCTGCTCGTTCGACAGGCCCGGCGGAATGCGGGCGACGAAGGCGGCCGGCGCGACCGCCTCGCTGCCCATGCTGTCGTGCACGAAGCCGAACACGCGCTCGCCGACGCGCCAGCCCTCGACGGCCGTGCCGACTTCGCTGACGGTGCCGGCGCATTCGGCGCCGAGCGGGATGCCGCTGCCGGGGTAGACGCCGAGCGCAAGCAGCACGTCGCGGAAGTTCAGCCCGGCGGCGTGCACCTGGATGCGCAGTTCGTTCGGCTTCAGCGCGCGCGGGGCGAGTGCGCGCAGCGCCAGGCCGTCGAGGGTGCCGGGGCGTTCGACCTCGAGGCGCTGCAGCGGCGAAGCCGGTGTGGCGGCGGCGCGGCGCACGAGGCGTGGTTCGTGGCGCGTGCCACCGCGCAGCGCGACGCGCGGCAACGGGGCGGGCGACAGCAGCTCGGCCAGCAGCGCGCCCGTGTCGGTCGCGTCGGTGTCGATCGCGCGCAGCGGGAATTCGGGATGCTCGACGGCGAGCACGCCGAGGAAGGCCCAGGCACCGGCCGCGGCCGACGACGCCGGCGCCTCGTGCGGGCGCACGGGCTGCGAGGTCTGCGTGACGAGCCACAGCGCGACGGTGGGCGCCTCGGCATCGGCGGCCAGCGCCTGCAGCACATGAAGCAGCGAGCCGCTGGCGCGCAGTTCGGCGGCGGCGTCGTCGAGGCGGGGTGTGTCGAGGCTCCACAGCGAGACCACCGCGCGCGGCGTGCCGTGCGAGCGCCAGTCGGCGACGACCGAGTGCATCTGCGCCGCATCGCCCGGGTCGACGGACCAGCGGTTCGATTCGAGGCGCTGGAAGCGTTCGCCGGCGAGCACTTCGGTGCAGCGGGCGCCGCGGGATTCGAGCGCCTGGCGCAGCGTGGTGGCGAGGCCGCTGGCGTCGGAGAGGAGCAGCCAGTCGCCGGCGGCGTGGGCCCTCGACACCTCAGGCTGAACGGGGGAGGCAGGCTGCCACCGCACCTCATACACCCCGTCCTCCGCCCCACCCCCCGCCAGCGTGCGCGCATCGGTCGCCGCGAAGCGCACGCCGCGCAGCCGGGCGACCGGGGCACCGTGCTCGTCGCTCAGGTCGATGTCCGCCCCCGCCTCGCCGCGCAGCACCGCGACCGCCTGCACGCGCGCCAGGCCCGGGCGCAGCAACTCGACCTGCTCGATGCCCATCGGCGCCCACAGCGTTGTCGGCACGCCCTGCGCGGCCACCGCGCACAGTTGCAGCGCGCCGTCGAGCAAGGCCGGGTGCAGCCCGAACGCCGCTGCCTGCGCCTCGACCTCGGCCGGCAGCACCAGCGAGGCCCGCGCCCAGCCGCTGCCGCGCTGCACCGCATGCAGGTTGCGGAATGCCGGCCCGAATGCGACGCCAAGCGCCTCGAACCCGGCGTAGATCTCGCCCGACGACACATAGGCCGCACCGCCCGCCGTCTGCAGGGCCTCGGGCAACGGCCCATCACCCACCGCCGCAGTGCAGATGCGCTGCCACGTCTCGTCATCCAGCGCCTGGTGCAGCTCGACCGCCCCCTCGCGCACGATCGCCTGCCAGCGCGCCGGCCCGCTCTCCGGCAGGTACAGCGGCCGCTCGACCGCGAACGCCGACAGCGCCCGGCCGCCGGCCGCCGCACGGCACGCCTCGACCATCGCCGCCGCCGGCATCAACAGCCGCCCGCCGATGCGGTGCTCGTGCAGCGCACCGGCATCGCCCACCGACCACTGCGCGTCGAACACGGTGGCCGTGGTCGCGGGCGTCGACAGCTTCGCGCCGAGCAGCGGATGCGCCCCGCGACGCGAGGACGGCGCTGCCGCAACCGGCGTCGGCCGCAGCCAGAAGCGCTTGCGCTGCCACGGGTAGCGCGGCAGGTCGACCACCTCGCCGCCCTCGCCCGCCACCGCCTCGGCGTCGAGCGTGTGGCCGCGCACATGCAGCGCGGCGGCGGCCTGCAGCAGCGACTCGCGCTCCGGCCGGCCGCGGCGCAAGGACGCGAGCACCTGACCCGTCGCGCCCGATGCGCCCGCCGCCGCCAGGCTCTCGGCGATCGACGCGCTCAGCACCGGGTGCGGGCCGATCTCGAGGAAGCTGCCGAAGCCGTCGCCGGCCATCGCGGTGATCGCCGCATGCAGGCGCACCGGCTCGCGCACGTTGCGGCCGAAGTACGCGCCGTCGAAACGCTGCCCGGTCGCGAGCCCGCCCAGCACGGTCGAGTAGACCGGCACGGCCATCGCCTGCGACGGCACATCCGCCAGCAGCCCGGCCAGCGTCTGCTGGAACGGCGCCATCTGCGCGCTGTGGAAGGCGTACTGCACCGGCAGCATGCGGTGCGAGATGCCGCGCCGCGTCAGCGCCGCCAGCAGTTCGTCGAGCGCCGCCGGCTCGCCCGACAGCACGATGCTGCGCGGGCCGTTGACGGCGCCGAGCGCCAGGCGGTCGCCATAGGGCTTCAGCAGCTGCACGGCTTCGTCTTCGGCCAGGCTCGCCTGCGCCATGCGGCCGGTGCCGGTGGCCTGCTGCATCACGCGGCCGCGCTGGCAGACCACGCGCACCGCATCGGCGAGGCTCAGCACGCCGGCCACCTGCAAGGCCGCGATCTCGCCGACGCTGTGGCCGACCACGCCGTCGGGCACGATGCCCCAGCTGCGCCACAGCGCCGCCAGCGCGACCTGGATCGCGAACAGCGCCGGCTGCGCGACCTCGGTGTCGGCGAGCCGGGACTGCGCCTCGTCCTTCGCCAGTTCGGCCTGCAGCGACCAGCCGGTCAGCGGCTGCATCAAGGCATCGCAGGCATCGATCACGTCGCGGAACACCGCCTGCGCGGCGATCAGCTCGCGGCCCATCGCGAACCACTGCGGGCCCTGCCCGCTGAACACGAACGCGAGCCGCGGCACGCCTTCGCCCGGCACGCGGCCACAGGCGACAGCGGGCGAGACCTCGTCGCGCAGGAAGTCACCCAGGCGCGCCGCGAAGTCGTCGCGCGTGCGGCCGACCAGCGCGAGCCGGTGGTCGAGCGCCGAGCGGCGCGCACCGGCGCTGTGGCACAGGTCGGCCAGGCTCGCGGCGCTGCCGGGCAGGAAATCGCTCCAGGCCTGCGCCAGCGCGCGCAGCGCCGGCTCGCTCTGCGCCGACAGGTGCAGCAGCCGCGGTTCTCCGTCGGCGGACGGTTCGTCAGCCGGCAGGCGCGGCGCCTCTTCGAGGATCACGTGCGCATTGGTGCCGCCGACGCCGAACGAGCTGGTGCCGGCGCAGCGCGTCTGCGCGCCGGCCGGCCACGGCACCGGCTGCGCGGCCACCCGCAGCCGCGTACCGTCGAGCGACAGGTGCTTGTTCAATTGCGTGAAGTGCAGCTGGCGCGGGATCAGTTCGTGCCGCATCGCGAGCACGGTCTTGATGACGCCGCCGACACCGGCCGCGGCCTCCATGTGGCCGAGGTTGGCCTTCGCGGCGCCGAGCCAGCAGGTGCCGCCGCCCGCTTCCACGCGGCCGACGGTGGCGGCCAGCGCCTCGACCTCGATCGGGTCGCCCAGCGGCGTGCCGGTGCCGTGCGCCTCGATGAAGCCGATACGGCCGGGCGCGAGCTGCGCCGACGCGAGCGCCTCGCGGATCAGCGCCTGCTGCGCGAGGCCGTTCGGTGCGGCGAGCAGCGTCGAATGGCCGTCCTGGTTGACGGCCGAGCCGCGCACCACGGCGAGCACGCGGTCGCCGTCGGCGATGGCATCGGCGAGGCGCTTCATCACGATCACGCCGCAGCCCTCGCCGCGGCCGAACCCGTCGGCGCTCTGGTCGAAGGTCTTGCAGCGGCCGTCCGGCGCCATGAAGCCGACCTTGCTGAGCGAGATCATCAGGTCGGGCGTCACCATCAGCGAGACGCCGCCGGCCAGCACGGTGTCGCTCTCGCCGTGGCGCAGGCTCTGGCAGGCGAGGTGGATCGCGACCAGCGACGACGAGCAGGCGGTGTCGATCGAGATGCTGGGGCCGCGCAGGTCGAGCAGGAACGACAGGCGGTTCGCCAGCACGCTGTGCACGGTGCCGGTCAGCGTGCGCGCGTCGATCGCTTCGGGGTCGCGGTATTCGAGCAGCTGGTAGTCGTTGTGGTAGCTCGCGATGAAGACGCCGGTGCGGCTGCCGCGCAGGCGATCGCGCGTCAGGCCGGCGTCGTCGAGCGACTCCATCGCGACCTCAAGGAACAGCCGCTGCTGCGGGTCCATGCGCTCGGCCTCGCGCGGCAGGATGCCGAAGTACGCGGCGTCGAAGCCGTCGATGCGGTCGATGAAGCCGCCCCACTTGGTGGCGGACTTGCCGGGCGCGGAGGCATCGGGGTCGTAGAGGGCGTCGGCGTCCCAGCGGTCGGCCGGCACCTCGCGCACCGCATCGACGCCGTCGACGAGCACCTGCCAGAACGCCTCGGGGCTGTCGGCACCGCCGGGGAAGCGGCAACCCATGCCGACGATCGCGATCGGGTCGGCGCGCATCAGCGCCTCGCTCTGCGCGCGCATCTGCTGGGCCATCAGCGCGAGCTTGACGGCGGAGAGCTGGTTCAGCGGCGGAACAGGCTTGTCGCTCATCGTCAGCGCCTCTTGCGCAGCAGGCGGGCTGCGTCTTCGTCGGAGAGTTCGGCGACGGCGGCCAGCACCGGAGCCGCGGCCTCGGGTGCGGCAGGCGGCACCGCGGCCAGCTCGTGATCGCCCGCCAGGAACGCCACCAGCGCATCGACCGTCGGGTAGTTCCACGCCAGCGTCGCCGACAGCGGCTTGCCGTGCAGCGGCTCGAGCCGGTTGCGCAGCTCCAGCGCCATCAGCGAGGTCAGGCCCATCGTGCCGAGCGGCTTGCGGGCGTCGATCTTCGCCGGCGTCAGCTTCAGCACGCGGCCGACGACGTCGCGCACCGCACGGTCGAGCGCGCGGCGGCGCTCGGCCGGGTCGCTGCTCTCGACGAGCGGCGCATCGCCCACCGGCAGCGCCGCCTCGGCGAGCAGCTCGTTCAGCAACGCCACCTCGCGCGCGCCCAGGCTCTTGCGCATCGCGCGCCAGTCGACCGGCATCACCAGCAGGTGCGGCACATCCTGGCGCAGCGCGTCGCCGAGCAAGGCCAGCGCCTGCGACGGCGCGAAGCCGCCGATGCCCTGGCGCTGCAGCTCGTCGAGCTGGCGCCGGCCGCCCTCGCCGCGCATCACGCCGGTCTGCGTCCACACGCCCCAACCGATGCTCTGCGCGTGCTGGCCCTGCGCGCGGCGCTGGCGCGCCAGTGCGTCGAGGAAGGCGTTGGCCGCGGCATAGCTCGCTTGGCCGGCTTGCGGCATCACGGCCGCCATCGACGAGAAGAACACCAGGCGATCGAGCTCGGGCAGCGCGCGGTGCAGGTTCCACGCGCCCTGCAGCTTCGGCGCCAGCACCGCGGCGAGCGACGCGGCGCCGAGCTCGTGCAGCAGCGTGTCGTCGGTGATGCCGGCCGCGTGGATCACGCTGCGGATCGGCGGGCGGCCCTCGGCGCGGTGGCGCGCCAGGAAGGCCGACAGCGCGGCCTCGTCGGCGACATCGACCGGCACGTAGTCGATGTGGGCGCCTTGTGCTTCCAGTTCGCGCACCGCCTGCACCGCCGGCGTCGGCGATGCAGCCCACTGCTCACGCGCCGGCAGCGGCGTGCGGCCCAGCACCACCAGGTGGCGCACGCCCTGCGCGACCAGCCAGCCGGCCACGTGGCGGCCGACACCGCCGAGCCCGCCCGTCAGCAGACAACTCGCATCGGGGCGCCACGGCAGCGCCAGCGTCGGCTGCGGCGCAGCGCGGCGCAGCACCGGGCGCGTCCAGCGGCCGCCGCGCAGCGTGCACGAACCGGCATCGGCCTGCACCGCGTCGATCACGGCCTCGAGCCCGCCGTCGAGTTCGAGCAGCCCGCCGAAGCGGTCGCCGTGCTCGGCGGCCAGCGTCGCAGCCAGGCCCGACAGCGGCGCCTGCGCCAGCGAACCGGCGCTCACGAGCCACAGCCGCACGTCGATGCCGGCACGCAGGCGGATCACGGCCTGCGCGTCCTGCACGATGGCGTACAGCGCGGGCACGTCGCCGACCGTCTGCACATCGAGCGGCCGCAGGTCGACGACATCGAGGCGCGCCGACGGCGCGAGGCCCGCCAGCGCCGCCGCATCGGCCAGCCGGTGCACCATCTCGCCGCGCTGCTGCAGCGCCTGCGCGAGGCCGCCGCGGTCGCCGATCACGGCCCATTCGCGGACCTGCGGCTTCGGCGTCAGCACCGCCTCGGCGTCAGCCAGCGCGTAGAACGCATCGGCCGCATCGGCACGCGCTGCGGCGCCCAGGCGTTCGAGCACCAGGCCGTCGAGCTGCAGCACCGGGCCTTGCTCGTCGAACAGCAGCGCATCGACACGCACCGGCTCGCCATCGCCTTGCGGCGCGGTCGCGCGGGCATGGATCCAGCCAGGGCCGGTCAGCGGCCGCAACAGGCGCGCACCGTCGAGCCGCGTCGGCAGCCACAGCGCGCCGGGCGGGGCCAGCATCACCATCAGCTGGAAGCAGGCGTCGAGCGCGGCGGGCGGGATGCCGAAGCGCTCGTCGCCCATCGGCGAGAGCTGTGCCAGCGCTTCGGCGGGCGCGAACCAGGCCTGCGCGATGCCGTGCAGCGCAGCGCCGAATTTCGCGCCGGCGGCGTCGAGGCGTGCGTAGAAACCTGCCCCGCTGACTGCCGGTTGCGTGCGCAGCCGCGCCGGCGCGGTGGCGTCGTGGGTGATCGCAGCCAGCGGCGCGACGTACGCCTGCGCATGCAGCGTCCATGCGCTGTCGTCGCGGGTCTGGAAGCTCAAGCCCAGCGTGCCGTCCGCGCCGGCCACGGCCTGCAGCTGCAGCGCGCTCGCGACGTCGGGCTGCAGGTGCAGCGCGCGATCGAAGCGCAGGCCGTGCACGCCGGCACCCGGCGCCAGTGTCTGCACTGCGGCCAGCGACAGCTCCAGCCACGCCGACGCCGGCAGCACCGCGCTGCCATGCAGCGCGTGCGCGAACCAGGCCGGCACGCGGCCCGGGTCGATCGAGACATTCCACAGCGCACCCGCCGGCGTGCCGGCCAGCGCGATGCCGGCGCCGAGCACCGGATGCCGGCTGTCGACCACCGGGCCATGGCCCTGCCCGCCGGCCGGGGCGATGTCGGCCGCGGCGATCCAGTGGCGTTCGCGCTGCCACGGGTAGGTCGGCAGCGTCAGCGTGCTGCCGCGCGGCAGCACGCGCGCCCAATCGAGCGCGACGCCGGCGCAGTGCAGCGCACCGAGTGCGGCGCGCAAGGCAGGCAGCTCGGGCTCGTCGCGGCGCGCGCAGGCGATCGCCGTGACCTCGTGCCCGCCGGCCTGCGCCGTCTGCTGCACCGACGGCAGCAGCACCGGATGCGGCCCGAGCTCGACGAACACCGTGACGCCATCGGCCAGCAGCTGCTGCACCGTCGCGCCGAAGCGCACCGGCTGGCGCAGGTTGTCGGCCCAGTAGCGGCCGGTCAGCTCGGCGCCTTCGGCACGGCGCGCAAGCACCGTCGAGTACAGCGCCGCGCGCGTGGCCTGGGGTTGCAGGTCGTGCAGCTCCGCGGCGAGCTCGGCCGCCAGCGGCTGCATCTGCGGGCTGTGCGAGGCCACGTCGACCTTGACCAGGCGACAGAACACGCCTTCGGATTCCAGCTGGGCCATCAGCGCCTGCACGACGGCCGGGTCGCCGGAGATCACGCTGGAGCGCGGGCTGTTGCTGACGGCCACCGCGACCTGGGCTTCCTGCCCGGCGATGCGAGCCTGCGCCTCGGCCATGCCCAGCTCGACCAGCGCCATCGCGCCCTGCCCGCTCGTGCGGCGCATCAGCGCGCTGCGGCGGCAGATGATGCGCATCGCCTGCGGCAGGCTCAGCGCGCCGGCCACCGTGGCTGCGGCGACCTCGCCCATGCTGTGGCCGACCACCGCATCGGGTTCGATGCCGTGCGCGCGCCACAGCGCGGCATAGGCCCACGCCAGCGCGACCAGCACCGGCTGGATCACGTCGATCTGGTCGAGGCGGTATGCGGGGCTGCCGGGCTCGGCGGCGAGCTGTTCGGCGATCGACCAGTCGGCGAACGGCCGGGCGGCTTCGTCGCACGCATCGAGCGCTGCGCGGAAGACGGGTTCGCGCGCCATCAGCTCGCGCGCCATGCCGGTCCATTGCGCGCCCTGGCCAGGGCAGATGAACGCGATCTTCGGTCGCTCGGACGGCGCGGCACCCTCGGCCGCCGCCGCCTCGCCATCGGCATACCGCTTCAGCGCGGCCGCCATCGCCAGCGCATCGTCGGCAACGAAGGCCGCGCGCTGCGCCAGCGCGGTGCGACGCGTCGCGGCGTTCCAGCAGACATCGGCCAGCGGCGCGCCGGCGGTCAGCAACGCGGCGTAGCGCAGCGCCAGTGCGCGCAAGGCTGCATCGCTGCGTGCCGAGAGAACAAGCAAGGGCACGGTGCCGTCGGCGCTCACCGTCTCGGCCTGCGGCGCCCCCTCGAGCACGACGTGCGCATTGGTGCCTGCGATGCCGAACGCGCTGATGCCGGCCAGCGGCGCCTGCGCCGGCCACGGCCGCGCCTCGCGCGCGACCTCCACCGGCATCTGCGCCCACGGAATMGCCGGGTTCGGCTCGCGGCAGTGCAGGCTCGCCGGGATCTGCCGGTGCTGCAGCGCGAGCGCCGCCTTGATGAAACCGGCCACGCCGGCTGCGCCCTCGGTGTGGCCGAAGTTGGTCTTCACCGAACCGACCGCGGCCCGCCCGCCCGCCGCGCGGCCCTCGCCGAGCACATCGGACAACGCGCCCAGCTCGACCGGGTCGCCCGCCCGCGTGCCGGTGCCGTGCGCCTCGACATAGCCGACCTCGGCGGCCGGGCGCCCGGCATCGCGGTACGCGCTGCGCAGCAAGGCCTGCTGCCCGCTGCGGCTGGGCGTRCCCATTGAGCCGCTGCTGCGGCCATCGTTGTTGACCGCGCTGCCGCGGATCAGCGCGTAGATGCGGTCGCCATCGGCCTGCGCCTGCGCCAGCGTCTTCAGCACGACCAGGCCGGCACCTTCGCTGCGCACGTAGCCGTCGCCGCGCGCATCGCCGAACTTGCAGCGGCCGTCGGGCGCCATCATGCGGCTCTGCGAGTACGCGATGCTGATGTGCGGCTGCAGGATGATGTTGACGCCGCCGGCGATCGCGAGCGTGCATTCGCCGTGCCGCACCGCGCGCGCCGCGAGGTGGATGGCCGCCAGCGACGACGAGCACGCGGTGTCCAGCGTCAGGCTCGGGCCGCGCAGGCCGAGCGCGTACGACAGCCGGCCCGACGATGCATAGCGCCCGCTGCCGGTGGTCATGTAGAAGTCAACCGCCTCGGGATCGCTGAACAGCCGGGCCTCGAAATCGCCGAGCCACTGGCCGACGTAGACGCCGGCCCGGTCGGTATCGATGCGCGACACGTCCTGGCCCGCGTCTTCGAGCGCCTCCCACGCGGTCWCGAGCAGCAGGCGCTGCTGCGGATCGAGCCGCTCGGCCTCGCGCGGCGAGATGCCGAAGAACTCGGCGTCGAAGTCTTCGATGCCGTCCAGGAAACCGCCCCAGCGCGTCATGATGCGGCCCGGTGTCGCCGGCCGCGGGTCGTGGTAGTGGCCGAGGTCGATGCGGCTCGCGGGGATCTCGGCGATTGCGTCGCGGCCTTCGCTCAGCAGCTGCCAGAAGCTCTGCGGGTCGCTGACACCGCCGGGGAAGCGGCAGCCCATCCCGACGACGGCGACATCAGCAACAACGGCGGCGGCAGCGTGGGCTGGCGTGTCGTTGTCGGTGCTGCGCATGGAAGCCTCTCGTCAGGCGAAGCTGGGGGATTTCGCCAACGGCAGCGCCAGCAGCGGTGCCAGCGTCACCGACAGGTCGGCCAGCAGCGCGTCGCGCCGGCCGGTGAGGTAGAAGTGATCGCCGGGGAACACCCGCACGCGGAACGGGCCGCGCGTCTCGCCGCGCCAGCCTTCGAGGTGAGCGCGTGGCGTCAGCGGGTCGTCGCTGCCGCCGAACACCGACAGCGCGCACGCGAGCGGTGCGCGGCCGGCCGGCGGCTGGTGCGTCTCGAGCGCGGCGATGTCGGCGCGCAGGCTGGGCAGCAGCAGCGCCATCACGTCGGCATGCTGCAGCACCTCGGCCGGAATGCCGCCGTAGCGGCGCTGGATCTCGGCAATGAAGGCCTCGTCGGGCAGGCGGTGCAGCGGCGCATCGGCGGCCGGCCAGTGCGGCGGCCGGCGGCCCGACACGATCAGCTGCGAAGGCACCGGCGCGCCGGCCGCTTGCAGCGCACGCGCCACCTCGGCCGCCAGCACGGCGCCCATGCTGTGGCCGAAGAACGCGAACGGCTTGTCGTCGAGTTCGGGGCGCAGCGCCGGCAGCAACGCATCGATCAAGGCCGGCATGCGGTCGATCGGCGGCTCGTCGAGCCGGTTCGCGCGGCCGGGCAGTTGCACCGCGACCAGCTCCAGCTCGGCCGGCAGGCCGGCGAGCCACGGGCGATACACCGCGGCGCCGACACCGGCATGGTGAAAGCAGAACAGCCGGGCTCGCGCCGCGGGGCGGGGAGTGAACCGTTGCAACCAGGGATTTGGGCTCATCGCACGACGCCGTCGACAAGGGAGTCGAGCCCGCCCAAGTGCGGCCTGTGATCCTCCGTGTCTTTCCAGTGAAGCAATGTAAAGTCAAAGGGCGTCGCGACACCCTCGGGAYGACCCCCCATCTGAGTGAAACTGCGCCCCCTGGAATGCGTGGGTCAGCGGGCGGTTTTCGTCGGCTTTTGCAAGGCCTCGTCGAGCGCCTGCTGCGCCTGCGCCTGCCAGCGGTCGTGCAGCGCGAGCGCGGCCCGCGCGGCCTGCTCCGCCTCGTCGCGACGGCCGAGCGCCATCAGCGTGTCAGACAGATTGATGAAGGCCGCCGCGCTGCGGTGCTGTTCGGCCGCGGCGCGGAACACATCGGCCGCCCGCTCCACCTCGCCGCTCGCGCGCAGGCTGTTGCCCCAGCCGATCTGCAGGCTCAGCGTGCCGGGCCAGCGCTGCAGCGCCGACGCATACACGCGGGCCGCGACGGCCGGTGGCGCGCTGCGCTCGAAACCGACGGCGGCCTCGATGGCAGCTTCTGCGTGCGCGGTGGCCGGCCACTCGCCCGGCGGCAACGCGACGAAGGCCCAGAAGCCGGAGCGGCCCCAGGTGTGCTCGAAGGTCGACAGCGGCAGCCGCTCGCGCTCGGTGCGGCCGGAGCGCAGCAGCAGCTCGCCGCGCGGCAGGTCGTGCCCGACGACGACCGCGTAGTGCCACAGCGGCACGAACGACAGCCCCAGGTTCTGCAGCACGACGACCGGATGGCCGGCCGCCAGCTCGCGCAGCAGCGCGTCGAGCTCGCCGGGAATGCGCGTCGCGACCGCGCCGTGGCGGCGGGCACCGGCCAGCATCTCGGTCTGCAGGCTGCCGGCGCGTGCAGGCACGAACACCTCGTCGGCGAGCGCCGCCGGGTCGGCTGCGATGCCGGCCGCGCCGAGCGCGGTGGCCAGCGCCGCCGGGCCGCACCGGTGGTCGGTCTGCGGGGAGAACGGCGTGGCGTGCAGCTCGACCACCGGCGGCAGCCCGGCCGGCGGGTGCGCGCGCAGCGCAGCGGTCTGCACCGCGCAGCCGGTGAGGACGACGCTCAGCGCCAGCAGCGCGGCGCGCATCGCGTCAACGGATCGGCCGCGTGAACGGAAACACCTTCGTGTAGCCGAGGATGTCGGTGATCAGCAGCAGCACCAGCACGAAGATCAGCGAGCCGACGACGTCGTTGGCACCCGCGGGCGCGCGGTCGATCTCGGCGCCCAGCCGCGCGGCCTCGGCATCGCTCAGCGCGGCGACGCGCAGGCGGGCCTGCTCGAGGTCGACACCGCGTTCTGCCAGCACGCGGGCCACGTCCTCGCGCTCCAGCGCCGCCAGCAGGCGCTCGCGCTGCACGGCGCCGCTGGTGACGCCCTCGCTCTCGGCGACCTGCTCGGCGCTGATCGTCACCGCATGCGCCGGCAGGCCGGCGAGGGCCAGGCTGGCGGACAGCAATAGGGACAGGAGGCGGGTGGCGGGGCGCATGCGGATCTCCGGCAGGGGAAGGCCATCGTAGCAAGCCGGCCCCCGGCGCGCGAGCCTGATAGGCTCCGGGTCTGCGTCGGTGCGTGTCGCGCCGCGCCCATCCCCTCCTCCGCCCGCCGTGACCTCTCCCCGCCATTCGATGAGCCCCGCCGTCGTGGTGCTCTCGCTGATCCTGCTGCTCGGGATCCAGCCGGTCACGACCGACCTGTACCTGCCGGCCTTGCCGATGCTGACCCGCGCGCTCGAGGCGCCGGTGTCGGCGGCGCAGCTGACGCTGTCGGCGCTGATCATCTGCTTCGGCGTCGGCCAGCTGGTGTGCGGGCCGCTGGCCGACCGCTTCGGCCGCCGGCCGGTGCTGCTGGCAGGCCTCGCGCTGTACACGGTGGCCAGCGTGCTGAGCGCGCTCGCGCCGTCGATCGGCTGGCTGGTGTGGTGGCGCGCGCTGCAAGGCGCGGCGATGGCGGCGGCGGTGACCTGCGGCCGCTCGATCATCCGCGACCTGTATGCGCCGCACGAAGGCGCACGCGTGATGTCGCGCGCGCTGACCGGCCTGGGCGTGATCGCGATGGCCAGCCCGGTGATCGGCGGCCTGCTCGCGCAGCACCTGGGCTGGCATGCGGCGCTGATGGCGCCGGCGGTGTTCGGTGCGCTGACCCTCGCCTTCATCGCCTGGCGCTTCGAGGAGACGGTGCCGGCGCGCAATGCCGGCGCGACGCGGCTCGGCCCGCTGCTGCGCAACTGGGGCAGCGTCGTGCGCCATCCCACCTTCCAGGCCTGGGCCGCGCTGTCGGCGTTCACCTACGGCGGGCTGTTCTTCCTGCTGGCCGGCTCGTCGTTCGTGTTCATCGAGGTGCTGGGCACCTCGCGCGTCGGCTACGGCGTGATCATGCTCAGCAACTCGCTGGCGTACACGCTGGGCACGCTGCTGTGCCGGCGCCTGCTGGGCTCGCACGGCCTGCGGCGCACGGTGGCGGTGGGCGGGGGCTTCACGCTCGGCGGCGGCCTCTCGATGGCCGCGCTCAGCCTGGCCGGCGTGCACGAGGTGTGGGCGATCGTGCTGCCGCAGTGGCTGTACGCGATCGGCCACGGCATCCACCAACCCTGCGGGCAGGCCGGCGCAGTCGGCCCGTTCCCCGAGAAGGCCGGCACTGCCGCCTCGCTGTCGGGCTTCGGCATGACGCTCAGCGCGCTCGCCGTCGGCCTGTGGCTCGGCAAGCACCTGGACGGCACGGTCTACCCGCTGACGCTCGGCATCGGCCTGTGCAGCATCGGCGTGGCCACCGTCGCCTGGACGCTGGTGCAGCGGCATGGCGAGCCGCCGCGGCCTGCCGCCACCCCCACCGCCACTACCACGCAGGCCGCCTGAACAATTCAAGACGACCCTTTCCCGATGACAGCTTCCCTGAACTACCTCTGCCTCGCCGGCCCCACCGCCTCCGGCAAGACCGCCGCCTCGCTCGCGATCGCGCAGGCGCTGGCCGCACGCGGCACGCCGGTCGAGATCGTCAGCGTCGACTCGGCGCTGGTCTACCGCGGCATGGACATCGGCACCGCGAAGCCGAGCGCCGCCGAGCGCGCGGTGGTGCCGCACCACCTGATCGACATCATCGAGCCGAGCGAGGCGTACTCGGCCGCGCGCTTCGTCGGCGACGCCGAACGGCTGATCGCCGAGATCCATGTGCGCGGCCGCCTGCCGCTGCTGGTGGGCGGCACGATGCTGTACTTCAAGGCGCTGTTCGAGGGCCTGGACGCGATGCCCGCCGCCGACCGCACGGTGCGCGCCGCGCTCGACGCGCAGTGCGAGCGCGAGGGCCTGCATGCGCTGTACCGCGAGCTGCAGCGCGTCGACCCGGTCACCGCCAAGCGGCTGAAGCCGGGCGACCAGCAGCGCATCCAGCGCGCGCTGGAGGTCTACCGCGTCAGCGGCCAGCCGATCTCGTCGTTCCACAGCGAGAAGCCGGCGCGCGACCTGCCGCCGCTGATCTCGCTGGAGCCCACCGACCGCGCCTGGCTGCACCAGCGCATCGAAGCCCGCTTCCACCAGATGCTCGAAGACGGACTGGTCGACGAGGTGCGCACGCTCGAGGCGCGCGGCGACCTCGATGCCGACATGCCGTCGATGCGCTGCGTCGGCTACCGGCAGGCCTGGGAGGCGCTGGTCGAGGACGACCTGAGCGAACTGCCGGAGCGCGGCATCGCGGCGACGCGGCAGCTCGCGAAGCGGCAGATCACCTGGCTGCGCGGCATGCCGCAGCGGCAGGTGATCGCCTGCGACGCGCCGGATGCACTGGAGCGTGCGGTCGAGTGCGCGCTGCGACTGGCCGCATGAGTGCGGCGGTGAGCCCGTTGCTCGAGGTTCACGGGCTCGCGAAGCGCTATGGCGACACACCGGTCTTCGCCGGCGTCGACCTCGCGCTGCAAGCCGGCGAGTTCGTCGCGGTGCTCGGCGAATCGGGCGTCGGCAAATCGAGCTTCCTGAACTGCCTGGCCGGCCTCGACACGGTGGACGCCGGCTCGGTGCACATCGCCGGCACCGAGATCACCGCGCTCGACGACACGCAGCAGGCGCTGTTCCGCCGCGCCCACCTCGGCTTCGTGTTCCAGGCCTTCCATGTGCTGCCGCACCTCACGGTGGCACACAACGTCGGGTTGCCGCTGCTGCTGCAGCACCGGCCGGACGACGCCCGCGTGGCCGAGCTGCTGAGAGCCGTCGGCCTCGACGGGCTCGGCGCGCGGCTGCCGCAGACGCTGTCCGGCGGGCAGTTGCAGCGCGTCGCGATCGCCCGCGCGCTGGTGCACCGGCCGCAGCTGATCCTGGCCGACGAGCCGACCGGCAACCTCGACCCGGCCACCGCCGAGCGGGTGATGGACCTGCTGTCGTCGCAGGTGCGCGAACAGGGCGCCGCCTGCGTGCTGGTGACGCACTCGCGCGCAGCGGCGGCGCGGGCCGACCGCGTGCTGACGCTGACGCCGACCGGGATGAGTGGCTGACGTGCTGTCGCTGCTGCGCCACCTGTCCTGGCCGGAGCTGCGGCACCACCCGTGGCGCAACCTGGCCGCGCTGCTCGCGGTGATGCTGGGCGTCGCGCTCGCGTTCTCGGTGCAGCTGATCAACCAGTCGGCGCTTGGCGAGTTCAGCTCGGCGGTGCGGGCCGTCAACGGCGAACCGGATTTCGAGCTGCGMGGCCAGCGCGGCGGTTTCGACGAAGGGCTCTACGGGCGCGTGGCGACGCTGGCCCAGGTGGCAATCGCAAGCCCGATCGTCGAACTCGACACCTATGCGTTCGATGCGCAAGGGCAGCGCGTGCCGGTGCATGTGGTCGGCATCGATGCGCTGGTGGCGGCGCGGCTGTCGCCGGCGCTGATGCCGCGGCCGAATGCCGAGCTTGACACCGATGCCGATCGCTTCGCGGTGCTGGCGGCCGATTCGATCTTCCTGAATGCGCAGGCGCAGCAGCAACTGGGGAACCCGCGCCGCGTGCGCTTGCAGACGAGCGCCGGCAGCGTCGAGCTGCAGGTGCGCGGCAGCATCGCGGCCAACGGCCCGGCGCTCGCGGTGATGGACATCGCCGGCGCGCAGGCGACGTTCGGCTGGCTCGGGCGGCTCAGCCGCATCGACGTGCGGCTCGCACCGGGTGCCGACCGCGGTGCCGTGCTGCAGGCGCTGGCGCTGCCCGACGGCGTGCGTGCGGCGTCGCCGGACGAAGCGGCGCAGCGGGTGTCGARCGTGTCGCGCGCCTACCGGGTGAACCTGACGGTGCTCGCGCTGGTGGCGCTGTTCACCGGGGCGTTCCTGGTGTTCTCGATCCTGTCGCTGTCGGTCGCGAAGCGCCAGCCGCAGCTCGCTCTTCTTGGCGTGCTGGGCCTGGCCGGGCGTGAGCGCTTGCAGCTGGTGCTGGCGGAGTCGGCACTGCTGGGGGCCGTCGGCAGCGTGCTGGGGCTCGCGCTCGGCACCGCGCTCGCGGCGCTGGCCTTGCGGCTGCTGGCGGGCGACCTGGGCGGCGGGTACTTTCCGGGCGTGGCTCCCCACCTGCAGTTCAGCGCGCTGGCAGCGCTCGCGTATGGCGGGCTCGGCGTGCTGGCCGCGCTGGTCGGCGGGTGGATTCCGGCGCGGGCGGCGCAGCAACTGGCGCCCGCGCAGGCGTTGAAGGGGCTGGGCACGCAGCAAGGCCGCACGGCACGCTGGCCCGGCCCGGCCTTGCTGGCGGCCGGGGTCGTGCTCGCGCTGCTGCCGCCGATCGCCGAGATCCCGCTCGCCGCGTACCTCTCGGTCGCCTGCCTGCTGCTGGGCGGCATCGCCTGCGTGCCGGTGGGTGTCGCGGCGCTGCTGTCGCTGCTGAAACCGTCGACGCGGCCGCTCGCGCTGCTGGCCATCGAGCGCGCCCGCCACCAGCGCAACACCGCGACGATCGCGGTGGCGGGTGTCGTCGCGAGCCTCAGCCTGGCGGTCGCGCTGACGGTGATGGTCGCGAGCTTCCGCGATGCCGTCACCCAATGGCTGGACACCGTGCTGCCGGCCGACCTCTACCTGCGCGCCGCGGCCGGCCCCGGCGGCAACGACGTGGTGACCTTACCGCCGCAACTGCTGCAGCGCGCTGCGGCGGTCGGCGGCGTGCTGCGCGTCGAATCGCAGCGGGTGTCGGTGGTGCAGCTGGATCCGCAGCGGCCGGGCGTCGTGCTGATCGCGCGGCCGTTGTCGCAGCCGGAGAAGGAGCTGCCGCTGGTCGGCGAACTGTTGCCGCTGCCGGCCGGCGAGCGTGCGGCCTACGTCAGCGAGGCGATGGTGAGCCTGTACGGGGCGGCACCGGGCACGCGGCTGGCGATGCCGCTGCCGGACGGCCGCCGCGTGACGCTCTTCGTGCGCGGCGTCTGGCGCGACTACGCGCGCCAGCACGGCGCCGTCACGCTGCATGCGGCCGACTACCAGCAGCTGACCGGCGACACGAAGGTCAACGACATGGCCTTGTGGTTGGCCGCGGGCACCGACCTCGGCAGCGTGCAGACGGCGCTGCGGGCGGCAGCAGCAGCCAGCGGGCTGGACGGCAGCCTGCTGGAGTTCGCATCACCCGGCGAGATCCGGGCGGTCTCGCTGCGCATCTTCGACCGCAGCTTTGCGGTCACCTACTGGCTGCAGGCGGTGGCGATCGCGATCGGGCTGTTCGGCATCGCCGCCAGCTTTTCGGCGCAGGTGCTGGCCCGGCGCAAGGAATTCGGCTTGCTGGCCCACCTGGGGCTGACGCGGCGGCAGGTGCTGGTGGTGGTGTCGATCGAAGGTGCCGTCTGGACGGCCGCCGGCGCGCTGCTCGGCCTGCTGCTGGGGCTGGCCGTCAGCGTCGTGCTGGTGAAGGTCGTCAATCCGCAGAGCTTCCATTGGACGATGGACCTGCTGCTGCCCTGGGGGCGGCTCGCAGCGCTGTGCCTGGCGGTGGTCGCGGCGGGGACCGTCACCGCGTGGCTGTCGGCGCGCAGCGCGGCGGGGCGGCAGATGGCGCTGGCGGTCAAGGAGGACTGGTGACGGCCGCGCAGCTCGAACGGGACGGGAACGGGACGGGCTCAGGCGGGCCGGGCCGCCTGCGCGTCGCGCCAGGTGAGGTAGACGCGCAGGTCGAACTCGAGCTGGTGGTAGTCGGGCGCCATGTGTTCGCACAGCTGGTAGAACGCCTTGTCGTGCGCCCGCTCCTTCAGGTGCGCGAGTTCGTGCACGACGATCATCTTCAGGAAATCGGCAGGCGCCGTCCGGAACACACCGGCGATGCGGATCTCGCGCTTGGCCTTCAGCTGGCTGCCCTGGACGCGCGAGGTCATCACATGCAGGCCGAGCGCGTGCTCGACGACCTGCAGCTTGTTGTCGAAGGCGACCTTGCTGAGCGGCGGTGAACTGCGCATGAAGCGGTTCTTCAGCGCCATCGTGTAGTCGTACAGCGCGCCGTCGGTGCGGATGTCGTGCAGATCGGCGTAGCGCGACGACAGGCGCTCGCCCAGCGTGCCGGCGTCCAGCAGGTCGCGCACCTGGGCTTGCAGCGGCTCGGCGTAGCCGGTCAGGTATTTCAGCGGCGGCGCGGTCATCGGGGGGCGTTCGGCATGCTTTCGGCGGTGGGCCGAGGGTTCACGGGCGTCATGGGGTCAGGGGCGCAGTGTGCCAGCGATGCGCTCGATGCTCGGTGCCGTCGCTCGCATCACCCGATGCACCGGCGACAATCCGCCGATGGACATCGATGCTGAGGCCGTGGCGGCCGAAACCCGCGCCTGGGTCAACCGGGCAGTCATCGGGCTCAACCTGTGCCCGTTCGCGAAGGCGGCGCAGGTGAAGGAGCTGATCCGCTACGTCGTCAGCGACGCGTCCGATGAAGAGAGCCTGATGGCCACGCTGTGCGAAGAGATGCAGCGCCTGGTCGACACGCCGGCAACGGAGATCGAGACCACGCTGGTAATCCATCCCCGCGTGCTGAACGATTTCGCCGACTTCAACGACTTTCTTGGCGCAGCCGAGGATGTGGTCGGCGAGATGGGACTCGAGGGCGTGCTGCAGGTAGCCGCTTTCCATCCCGAGTTCCAGTTCGGCGGGACCGAGCCCGACGACATCACGAACGCCACCAACCGCTCGCCCTGGCCCACGCTGCACCTGCTGCGTGAGGACAGCATCACGAAAGCGGTCGACAGCTTCCCGGACCCCGACAGCATCTACGAGACCAACATGCGGACGATGGAAACGCTGGGCGCTGCCGGGTGGCTAGCGCTGCAGCAGGCATGCAAGCGGGACGCGAAGGGCTCTTGAGCTTCGCGCGCCGCTCGCAGGCGCTTGGCCGTGGCGGCGTTCGGGATCAGCTGGCTGCGAAGCAGTAGAAGAGCCCGGCGCCACCGGTCGCCTTCAGCGCATCCGGGCTGCAGCCGCGCGAGGGGTGCGACGAGTTCCACGATTTGGCAGGCGGCTGCTCGTCGAGACCCGTGCGGTCGTGGTGGCCGACGACCGCAGAACCTTCGCCGCTTTGCGTCCAGTTGCCGCAGGTGAGGTTCTTGTCGCCCGTCGCGACGCGGCCTTCGGGTGTCGAGCCGGTCAGCATGTCGTGCAGGTTGGGCGTGTCGCCGCGGCCGTTGATCACCTCGCCTTTCTCGGTGAGGGCAGTCTGCTTGGTCAAGCCGTTCGCGCCGTGGAGTTCGTCAACGCTGTTGGCCACCACGACACCGCGTGCGTTCTTCCACGGGCCCTTGCCGATGCGGTCGCGCGCATTCACCGGGGAAGTGCCGCTCGAGGCGTCGGTGCTGAGGTAGGCGCGCCAGTCCCTGTCACCGGCACCCACGGCGGTGGCGAGCGCCTTGCAGTACTTGTCGGCACCGGCCAGGCCGCCGAGGTCGGCGCCTTTTCCGGGATTCGCGCTGGTGACGAAGAAGGTCATCGGCTTCTGGGGGGAAGGGCTGCTTGCGCAAGCGATGAGCGTTGCGGCACCGGCGAGGCATCCCAAGGCAATCCAATGG
>NZ_JBFUFQ010000102.1:0-20343 GCF_056403355.1 Rhizobacter sp. P2_H3
CGCGCCTGCTGCGCGGCGGCCTGCTGCGCGCAGGCCGGGTCGGCCTCCTGCGCGGGCGCGCCGGCGGCGAACCACAGCAACGGGAGGGCGGCAAGCAGCCGGCGCGCGAGGGCGAGGGTGGAAGGCGTCATGGCTGCGACTGTAGCCAAGCTGCGCGAGAATCCACCACACCATGCGCAGCCTGTTTCACCTCGCCTTCCACGTCACCGACCTCGATGCCGCGCGCCGCTTCTACGGCGGCGTGCTCGGCTGCCGCGAGGGCCGCAGCACCGACACCTGGGTCGATTTCGACTTCTTCGGGCACCAGCTGTCGCTGCATCGGGGCGAGCCGTTCGCGACCACCGACACCGGCCGCGTCGGTGCGCACCTGGTGCCGATGCCGCACCTGGGCGTGGTGCTGGAGCTGCCCGACTGGCAGGCGCTCGCGCAGCGGCTGCAGGCCGCGGGTACCGACTTCGTGCTGCCACCGGGCGTGCGCTTCGAGAACCAGCCCGGCGAGCAGTGGACGATGTTCTTCCGCGACCCGTCGGGCAACCCGATCGAGGTCAAGGGGTTCCGGTCGCTGGACACCGTCTACGACCATTGAGTCCCGGATTGGCGCTCAACCGACCACACGGCGCCACCGCGCCAGGGTGTCCGGATCCGGCAGGTCGTTCCCCAGCGCATCGATCGCGCGGCTGAACCACGGCCCCGCCTCTGGCTCGCGACCGAGTGCGGCGAGGTTCTCGCCCAGCTCGGCATAGACCCAGCCGTCCACCTCGCCCGCGGCAGCCCACTCCCGCTCCAGCCGCTGCTGCAGGACCAGTGCCTCGGCGTGGCGCTTCATCGCGCGCAGCGTCCACGCCACCATCCACTGCGCAATCCGCACCTGCGAGGGGCGACCGTCACGCTCGCGCGCCGCGAGCGCCTGCCGGAAGCTCGCCAGCGCCTCGTCGAAACGGCCGGCGCCGTGCAGGCTCATCCCGATGTTGTTGGCCAGCGAGCCTTCCCAGGCGCGGGCGTTGGCTTCGTCCGATGCCAGCGCGACGGCCAGTGCGCGGTCGTTCCAGGCCAACTGGTCAGCCGTGTCCGGCTCGACGAGCGCGAGCATGTGCATCGCGTCCACCAACAGCTCATCGAGCCGCGCGTCGCGCGCCCGATCGACCGCCTGCGCGAACAGCGGCCTGGCCTGCTGGCGCTCGCCGGCTGAGCGCAGCGTGCGGCCGCGTTCCAGCAGGTGGCGTACCCGCGGTTCGGCGCCCGCCGCGTCCAGCGCCTGCAGCATCGCATCGAGTTCGGCATGGGCCTCGGTGAACTGGCGCCGCAGGCTGTGCGTGCGCGCGATCTGCGTTCGCAGCGACAGCGCGTCGTCACCTTGCGCATCGGCGAGCAGGCGGCGGAACAGGGCCTCCGAGGCCGCCGGGTCGTCGAAATCCCAGAGCGAGCGGATGTCCATCGCGTCAGTTCCCCCAGGTCAGTCCGCCGCGTCGGACGTGCCGCCGCCTTGCCGCACCTGCTGGTCGATCGCACCGAACAATGAATGCCCGTCGAGCCCCTTCATCTCGATGCGGATCGTGTCGCCGAACTGCATGAACTCGGTCTTCGGCTCGCCCGATTCGATGGTCTCGATCGCGCGCTTCTCGGCGATGCAGCTGTAGCCGCGCGACCAGTCCTTGTTGCTGACCGTGCCGCTGCCGACGATGCTGCCGGCGCGCACGTTGCGCGTCTTGCAGATGTGGGCGATCAGCTGGCCGAAGTGGAAGGTCATCTCCTCGCCGGCATCGCACAGCCCGACCTTCCTGCCGTTCCAGGTGCTCTGCAGCGGCAGGTGCACGCGCCCGCCCTTCCAGGCGGCGCCCAGTTCGTCGGGCGTCACCGCGACCGGGCTGAACGCGGTCGCCGGCTTGCTCTGGAAGAAGCCGAAGCCCTTCGCCAGCTCGGCCGGAATCAGGTGGCGCAGCGACACGTCGTTGGCCAGCATCAGCAGCCGGATGCCCTCCAGCGCCTGCTCCGGCGCGGTGCCCATCGGCACGTCGCCGGTGACGACCGCGACCTCGGCCTCGAAATCGATGCCCATCTTCTCGCTCGGCACGACGATGTCGTCGCAGGCGCCGATGAAGTCGTCGCTGCCGCCCTGGTACATCAGCGGGTCGGTGTAGAAGCTCTCCGGCACCTCGGCGTTGCGCGCCTTGCGCACCAGCTCGACGTGGTTGATGAAGGCCGAGCCGTCGGCCCACTGGTAGGCGCGCGGCAGCGGCGCGGCGCACTGCTTCGGCTCGAACGGGAAGGCATGCCGGGTCTTGCCGTGGTTCAGCGTCACGTAAAGATCCTCGAGCTGCGGCGACAGGAAGTTCCAGTCGTCCAGCACCTGCTGCAGGCGCGTGGCGATGCCGGTGGCGTAGTGGGCGGTGCTCAGGTCGCGCGAGACGACGACCAGCTGGCCGTCGCGCGAGCCGTCCTTGTAGGTGGCGAGTTTCATCGGGTGTCCGTAGGATCGGGGAAAGGCCCGGGAAAGGGCATGAGGTTTGCCGTATTGTCGATGCCTGATCGGTCCCCATCTGCCTCCCATCCCCCAACTTGACTGCCCGTCGCCCCGCCCCCTTGCGAATCCTGCCCCCCCTCACCGCCCTGTCCCTCGTGCTGCTGATGCACGCCGYCGCCTGGCAGGGCGTCGCGGGCGGCGCATCGGCCGGGCGCTCCGACCTGGTGGTGTCGGCGATGCAGGTGCGCTCGGTCGAGGCGGCAGCGGCCGCCGCCGTTGTCACGCCGCCGCCGCCGGCCCCGGCCGTGCCGCGCCGGGACGCTTCGGCGCGAACCGAGCCCAGGCCCCGCCCATCTGACACACCGACCGACACGCCGACGCTGCTGGCGGCCGCCCGCGCCGCGTCGRCACCGGCGGCCGCCGCACCGGACGACGCCGAGGTCGCACCGGTCTACCCGACCCGCCTGCCGCCGTCGGCCGTGCTGCGTTTCGACCTGCGCCGCAGCGGCTTCAGCGGCCGCAGCGAGCTGCAGTGGCAGAACCTGAACGCCCAGGGCCAGTACCAGGTGCGCCTCGAAGGCAGCGTCGCCGGCTTCCGCGTCTTCACCTGGGCCAGCCAGGGGCGCGTCGACAAGGCGGGCATCGCGCCGCTGCGCTTCACCGACGAACGCCGCGGCAAGTCGCTGCAGGCGGCCAACTTCCAGCGCGAGGCCGGCAAGATCACGTTCTCCGGCCCGAGCACCGAGTACCCGCTGGTGGCCGGCGCGCAGGATCGCCTCAGCTGGATGATCCAGCTCGGCGCGGTGCTGAGCGCCCGCAGCGCGCCGCCGGCCGCCGGCGAGCGTCTGTCGTTCTTCGTGGCCGGGGCCAAGGGCGAGGGCGAGGTCTGGCACTTCGTGTCGCAAGGCCTGCAGAGCGTCAATGTGCAGGACCAGGCGACGCCCGCCTGGCGCTTCACGCGCGAGCCGCGCAAGCCGCATGACACGCGCATCGAGGTCTGGCTCGATCCGGCGCGCCATTTCCTGCCGGTGCGCTACCGGCAAAGCAGCGACGGGTCGAACGACGTGCTCGACCTGATCCTGCAAGAGATGCAGATCGCCTCCTGATGGCACCGGGGCGCGACTTGAAAAACCGTCAACGCCCCACCAACTGTCCTTGAAGGAGAGCTTTCCATGCACATGCTCTATAACTCCGAGAACTTCGTCGTGGTGCAGTTCGACACCACCCAGGGTGCCAGCGCCGTGCGCGAGGAATCGCTGATGCGCGGCGGCTACGAGATCGTCGACAAGTTCGCGCGCAAGGAGATCTTCATCGAAGGGGCGATGGCCGAGAGCTTCAAGCAGGGCGTCGAGGCGCTGATCGAGACCTCGCCGAGCGAGGAGGAGATGGACGACTACCTCGAGCGGTTCTCGTCGCTCATGCAGCAGCCCCTCGTCCTGCACTGACAGATTTGTAAAGCCGGGTTCCTCCCCCGGCCGATGGGGCTTGCCGCCCGGCGCGGGCTGCGCCAAGATGGCCCGCACCGCAGGAGGATCCATGGCAACCCGCCAGCTCGATGCACGCATGCTGCTGTCGCCCGGCCTGACCGAGGCGCCGGTGCTCGACCGCATGTGCTCGCAGTTCGTGCTGACGCTCACGGTGCGGCATGCGGGGCGCTTCAACCTGCGGCGCGACTGGAACAGCCTGCTGTCGCTGACCGGGCGCCACCTGGTCTGGCCGGCCAGCGTGCTCGGGCGGCTGCGGGATTTCCTGAAGAACCGCTGCAAGGGCAACGAGCACTGGCGCGGCCATGAGGCGCTGGCCGACGAGGCCTTCATGGCCCGCCATGGTGCATGGCGCGGCCCGTATGAAGAGGGCACGCTGTTCTTCTACGTCGACGAGTACATCAAGGACGCACCGAAGGACCTGCTGGCGGTGCTGGGCGCGACCGCCGACTGGCTCGACCGCAGCCTGAAGAAGGAATCGACGCTGGTGCAGAAGAACATCGACGCGCTGGCCGGCCTGCTGCAGCTGAACCCGGCCGAGCGCGCGCTGCTGCTGTACGGCACGCTCGCCCGCTACCAGCGCGACCTGCGCGGGCTGCTGGTCGAGTTCAAGGTGTCGAACGCGCAGGAGGCCTATGCCGCGATCGCCGCGGTGGCCGGCGTCAACGAGCAGGACGTGGCCGAGGCGCTGCGTGCCGGTTCGCGCCTGGAGCGCATCGGCATGGTCGAGAACCTGATCTCCGAGCACAACATCACCGACCTGGCCGACCTGATGAAGGTCAGCGAGCAGCTGCCGCCGGTGCTGATGCGCCACTACGCCGGCCCTTCGGACCTGATGGCGGTGTTCACCCGGCCGGCCGCGCGCAGCGAGCTGACGCCGGGGGATTTCCATTACGTCGGCGACGACCAGCGCGTGCTGACCGCGCTGCTGCGCCATGCGGTTGCGCGCAAGGCACCGGGCGTCAACGTGCTGCTGTACGGCCCGCCCGGCACCGGCAAGACCGAGCTTGCCAAGGTGGCCGCGCAGGCCGCCGGGCTGGAACTCTACGAGGTGGAGTACGCCGACCGCGACGGCAATTCGCTGTCGGGCCGCGACCGCTACCGCTCGCTGCAGATCAGCCAGGTGTTCCTGAAGGGCGGCAACCTGGTGGCGCTGCTGTTCGACGAGGTCGAGGACGTGTTCCCGCCGATCTCCACCGATGCGGCCCAGTTGATGGCGCGCATGGACACCGGCGACGGCGTCGTGTCGGGCAGCGTCAGCGGCAAGGCCTGGGTCAACCAGATCCTCGAGACCAACCCGGTGCCGGTGATCTGGGTCACCAACCGCATCGAGCAGATCGACCCGGCGTTCCGCCGCCGCTTCCAGTACCACCTCGAGCTGAAATCGCCGCCGCCCGGCGCGCGCGAGGCGCTGGTGACGCGTGCGCTGGTCGACGTGCCGGTGTCCGAAGGCTTCGCCGCGCGGCTGGCCGAGCGGCGCGGCCTGACGCCGGCGCAGGTGCGCACCGCGGTGAAGTTCGCGCGGCTGGCCGCCGAGGACGAGAGCGCCCCGGCGATCGAGGCCTTGATCGAGCGCCAGCTCGGCCACGCCGACAAGGCGCTCGGCAACGGCACGAACGGCCGCGGGGCCCGCCACGTCGTGACCACCTACGACCTGGGCCTCGTCAACACCGAATCGCGCTTCGAGCTGCCCCGCATCATCGAGGCGCTGCGCCGCAAGGGCCACGGCACGCTGTGCTTCCACGGGCCGCCGGGCACCGGCAAGACGGCGCTGGCCGAGCACATCGCGCAGCAGCTGCAGCGCCCGCTGATGATCCGCCAGGCCTCCGACATCGTCAGCAAGTTCGTCGGCGAGACCGAGCAGAACATGGCGCGCATGTTCGACGACGCCCAGACCGAGCAGGCGGTGCTGCTGCTCGACGAGGCCGACAGCTTCCTGCGCAGCCGCCGCATGGCCGAGCGCAACTACGAGGTCAGCGAGGTCAACGAGATGCTGCAGGGCATGGAGCGCTTCGCCGGCGTCTTCATCTGCACGACCAACCTGTTCGACGAGCTCGACGAGGCGGCGCTGCGGCGCTTCACGTTCAAGATCCGCTTCCGGCCGCTGACCGCCGCGCAGCGCGAGCGCATGTTCATCGCCGAGGCGTTGGGCGGCGATGCCGGGCTGCTCGACGGCGAGCAACGCGACCGGCTGGCGCAGCTGGACCTGCTCACGCCCGGCGACTTCGCCGCGGTGCGGCGCCAGATCGACGTGTTGGGGGAAGCGTTCACTCCCGCGGAATTCCTGTCCCAGCTTGAGTCGGAGCATCGTGTGAAACCCGAGGTGCGGCAACGCCGCGGGATCGGCTTCATGCACTGACCGCCGATCGTCTTCGGGCGCCTCAAGCCCGCGTCGTCCCGGCCGATAACGACCGAACGACCTGGAGCGGCGAGTTCGATGGACGAGGCATTCATTCCTTGGAGGTTCCGGCCTGACCTGTGGGCGGCCTCCTTCGGCATGGCCGTCTTTGCCGCGTACGTCGCGCTCGACCTGGCGCGCGGCGTCGCGTCGAACCACCGCGCGACCTCGCTGCGCGCGCTGGCCGGCTCGGCGCTGGCGCTGGCCGTCGGCACCTGGGCGTTGCATTTCATCGTGATGGCCTCCGGGCCGCTGCCGTTCCCGATGGGCTACAGCGGCTGGGTGGTGCTCGGCTCGCTGGCAGTGGCGTATGCCGGCTCGCTGCTCGCCTGCCTGCTCGGCAGCCGTGCCGGCCTGCAGGTGCGTGACGGATTGCTCGCCGCGCTGACGGTCGGCAGCGCGCTGTGCGCGACCTCGTTCGTCGCGCTGCTCGCGTTGCGCCTGCAGCCGCAGGTCGAATGGGAGTGGCGCATCCTGGTGCCCGGCTGGCTGGCCGCCTGCGCGATCGGCGGCAGCGGGCTGTGGCTGATGGCCTGGCGCCGGCGCGTCGCGCCGGTGGGTTTCCAGTGGCGCGCGATCGTCGCGCTGGTGCTGGGCACGGCGATGGCCGTCGGCAATGCGTCGGTCGTGATGGCTGCGCAGGTGCCGATGCTGGCGCTGTCGCCGACCGCCGACGAAGTGAGCCTGGCCACCGTCACCGCGCTGGCCATCGTCGGCGCGCCGATCCTGCTGGTGCTGCTGCTGCTGACCTCGATCCTGGAGGCGCGTTTCCGCTCGATGCTGCGGCGCGCCCGCGAGGAGCTGCAGGTGGCGGCCTACACCGACCGGCTGACCGGGCTGCCGAACCGCGCGATGTTCGACGAGCGGCTGCAGCGTGCCGTGCTGCGCGCCGACCGCCACGGGCACCGGCTCGCGCTGCTGTTCTGCAACCTCGACGGCCTGAAGGCCATCAACGAATCCTTCGGCCAGGCGAGCGGCGATTCGGTGCTGCGTGAGGTGGCCGGGCGCATGATGCACCTGGCCGGCGAGCGCGACATGGTCTCGCGGGCCGGCGGCGACGAGTTCCTGGTGCTGCTCGAAGGCTCGCCCGACAAGGACGATGCCGGGCGGCTCGCGGCGCGCGTGATGGCGGCGCTGAGCCAGCCCTGCCGCTTCGACGGGCACGAGGTGCCGCTGAGCTGCTCGATCGGCATCGCGATGTACCCCGACGACGGCGCGCTGTCGAAGCTGGTGCCGCATGCGGCGGCGGCGATGAATTCCGTCAAGCGCACCGGCGGCGCGGCGCACTGCTTCTTCGAGCCGCGCATGGTGGCCGGTGCACGCGACCAGGTCGAGCTGCTGCACGACCTGCGCCGCGCGATCGAGCACGGCGAGCTGGAGCTGTACTACCAGCCCAAGATCCATGCGCCGAGCGGCCAGATCACCGGTGCCGAGGCGCTGATGCGCTGGCACCACCCGCAGCGCGGCATGGTGAGCCCGGCCGTCTTCATCCCGCTGGCCGAACGCTTCGGGCTGATCAACGCGCTCGGCAACTGGCTGATCGAGGACGCGTGCCGGCAGATCCGCGTGTGGCGCGAGCAGGGCCTGCGCATGCGCGTGGCGATCAACCTGTCGGTGCACCAGCTGCGCCAGCCCGACCTGCCCAAGCGCATCGAGCGGGCGCTGCGTGCGCACCGCATCGAGCCCTCGCTGCTGACCTGCGAGATCACCGAATCGGCGGCGATGGACGACACGCGCGCCAACCTGCAGATCCTCGAGGAGCTGTCGGCGATCGGCGTGCACCTGTCGATCGACGACTTCGGCACCGGCTATTCGAGCCTGAGCTACCTGCGCAAGCTGCCGTCGGAGGAGCTGAAGATCGACCGCAGCTTCGTGCTCGACCTGGAGAGCAGCGCCGATGCGCGCGCGATCGTCGACGCGGTCGTCAAGCTGGCGCAGGCGCTCGGGCTGAAGGTGGTGGCCGAGGGCGTCGAGACCGCGGAGCAGCAGGACATCCTGCGCTCGCTCGGCTGCAACGAGCTGCAGGGCTTCCTGTTCGCCAAGCCGATGTCGGCCAAGGCACTGGCGCTGTGGGCGATGAACGACGAAGGGCCGGCGCCGATCGACTTCCGGGCCTCGCTGTTCAGCGACACCATTTCGTCGGCCACGTTCTGATTGAAGGGAAGCGGACACCGCGGTCGCGGATTGGGCACAATGCCGGCACGACGCAAGTCAACCCGCGCAGCTACCGACACTGCCATGTCCGCCAAGAAGCCACCGATCGCCGCCAAGACCGTTCGCCGGGACATCGGCAAAGTCATCGTGAACACCGCCCTGAGGGGAGAAGGCGTTGCGACGATCCATTTCGGTGAGGTGAGCGTGAAGGCGGCTTCGCCCAAGGCGGGCGAACTGCGGCGCAACGTCACCATCGGCCAGGCCGCCATGGCCCGAGCGATGCCGAAGCTGGTGAAGCCGGGGATTGCATTCAAGACGGCGCCATCAACGCCGCTCTTCCGTGCCGATCCGCTGGACCCGAGCCGCCTGATCCGCGAGGTGAATGGCAGAGTCTCGACGGGCACGTTCGTCAACGGGAAGTTCAAGGTGGTGAGCACCAAGCGATGACGTCGCTGGCGCAGGCCGTCGATGAAGTCCGCCGTGAACAGCGGCGCGCCGGGAAGCCCTTGGCGGTGATCCTTGCGGGTCACAACGGCTCGGGGAAATCGACGATGTGGCTGCGGCACCTCTCGCCGAGCTTCCGGATCCCGCTGGTCAACGCCGACCGGATGATGTTGTCCATCCTGCCCGAAGCCGATCATGAAGGTCGTTTGATCAAGTGGGCCCAGGCACTGCGCGACACCGACGAGAGCTGGATGAAGGTGGCTCAGAAGGGTGTCGAGGCCTTCGTCGCCCAGGCGATGGCGCGCGGCGTTCCCTTTGCGATGGAAACGGTCTTCTCCTACTGGGAAGCGTTGCCCAACGGCAAGTTCGCGTCCAAGATCGACCTCATCCGTGAAATGCAGGCTGCCGGTTACTTCGTGCTGCTGTTCTTCGTCGGGCTGTCGAACGTCCGGTTGTCGATCGGTCGGGTGATGACCCGAGTCGCGGAGGGGGGCCACAACGTCGACGTCGACAAGCTCGTCGAGCGGTTTCCGCGCACGCAGCGGGCGATCGGCGCCGCCGCCTCGGTGGCCGACGCGACCGTCTTCACCGACAACAGCCGCGGCAAGCGGCAGGCCTTCACGGTGTGTCGGATCCAGATCGGCGAGCGCGAGGCTTTCGACATTCGCAGTGGCGCGCGACGCCGGATCCCCAGTGAAATCGGCGAGTGGCTGAACGTCGTCAGTCCCAAGGTGCTCCCGTAGACCGAGGCCCCCCGGCCGGGCCACTGCGACAACAATGTCACTGGGGTCCCCTTGTCATTGGAGCGACGGGGCTGCAAGGGTTTCCTACAATCGCGCAATGAACGCCCCCGTCTACACCCGTGGCGCGGCCCTGCCGCAGATCCTCTCGCAACGCATCGTGGTGCTCGATGGTGCGATGGGCACGATGATCCAGCGCTACAAGCTCGGCGAGGCCGACTACCGCGGCGAGCGCTTCGCCAGCCATCCGAAGGACCTGAAGGGCAACAACGAGCTGCTGCAGTTCACGCGGCCCGACGTGATCCGCGAGATCCATGAGCAGTACCTCGCGGCCGGCGCCGACCTGATCGAGACCAACACCTTCGGCGCGACCAGCGTCGCGCAGGACGACTACGGCCTGGGCGAGGTGGCGCGCGAGATGAACGTGGTGGCCGCGCGGCTCGCACGCGAGGCCTGTGACAAGTACGCCACGCCCGACAAGCCGCGCTTCGTGGCCGGCGCGCTCGGCCCGACGCCGCGCACCGCGAGCATCAGCCCGGACGTCAACGACCCGGCCGCGCGCAACGTGAGCTTCGACGAACTGCGCGCCGCGTACTACGAGCAGGCGGCGGGCCTGCTCGAAGGCGGCTGCGACCTGTTCCTGGTGGAGACGATCTTCGACACGCTGAACGCGAAGGCGGCGATCTTCGCGCTCGACGAGCTGATGGAAGACACCGGCGAGCGGCTGCCGGTGATCATCTCAGGCACGGTGACCGACGCGTCGGGGCGCATCCTGTCGGGGCAGACGGTCAGCGCGTTCTGGCACAGCGTGCGCCACGCGAGGCCGATCGCGATCGGGCTGAACTGCGCACTCGGCGCGACGCTGATGCGGCCGTACATCGAGGAGCTGGCCAAGGTGGCCGGCGACACCTTCATCAGCTGCTACCCGAATGCGGGCCTGCCGAACCCGATGAGCGACACCGGCTTCGACGAGACGCCGGAGATCACCGGCAGCCTGGTCGAGGAGTTCGCGCGCGCCGGCTTCCTGAACATCGCCGGAGGGTGCTGCGGCACGACGCCGGCGCACATCGCCGAGATCGCGAAGCGGGTCGGCGCGTACCGGCCGCGCTCGCGGCACGATCCGTTGTTCTCAGGATTGCTGGCCGCGTAGCCCGGCTACTTGCTGCCTGAGCGCACCGCCCGTTCGCCGATCAGGATCTCGACGCGCCGGTTCGCCGCGCGGCCGGCCTCGTCGTCGTTGCTGCCGACCGGGTCGCGCGAGCCGCGACCGGCCACGCCGATCTTCACTGGCGACAGGCCGCGCGCCACCAGCCAGTCGCGCGCACTCGCCGCACGGTCCAGCGACAGCGCATCGTTGCCGGCCGCCGAGCCCTTGCTGTCGGTGTGGCCGACGATGCGCAGCTCCAGCTGCGGCTGGCTGCGCAGCACCGCTGCCACCTTGTCCAGCAGCCCGGTGGCGACCGGCTTCAGCGCCGAGCGGTTCGGCTCGAACGCGACATCGCCCGGCAGCGTGAGCCACAGTCGCTCGTCGGTCGTGCGCGCCAGCGCCATCGGCGTGCCGTTCAGGCTGGAGGCCAGTTGCCGCTCGACCGCCTCCATCTGCGGCGACCAGCTGCGCGCCGCGCCGGAGGCCGCCTGGCCATAGACCGGGCCCGGCGCGGAGCCGGGCACCGAGGGCGCCGGCGCCGGCAGCGGCTTGACCTGCGGCGCGCCGCAGGCAACCAGCAGCGCGGCAACCGCGACGGAGAGAGCGAGGAATCGTGTGTTGTTGTTCACGGCAGAAGCAGTCCAGTCGTGGATCCCGGATTGGACACGCTCCGTGCACCACGACCGCATCAGGGGCTTGCCGAGTTGTAACCAAGCCGCTCACGGGGCCTGGCCGCATAAAATGCGCCTCTCCAAGGAGCGTTGCGACGGCGGCCCATCGGGCTGCCGCCAGGCTTGGAAGCTTGCAACCACGCTCACCCCTCGCATGATGAATCCGCATGCGCCCCGGGTGAGCTCCGGGGCGGTGCCAGCCGACCCGCCATGACCGCCTCCGCCTCTCTGTCGTCGCCGACGTCTACCGCCCGTCCCGTTCCGCCGATGAAGCTGTCCGGGCTGGAACCGGTGCTCATCGGGCAAGGCAGCCTGTTCGTCAACATCGGCGAGCGCACCAACGTCACCGGCTCGAAGGCCTTCGCGCGGATGATCCTGAACGGCGAATTCGAGCAGGCGCTCAGCGTGGCGCGCCAGCAGGTCGAGAACGGCGCCCAGGTGATCGACATCAACATGGACGAGGCGATGCTCGACAGCAAGGCGGCGATGGTGCGCTTCCTGAACCTGATCGCCAGCGAGCCCGAGATCGCGCGCGTGCCGATCATGATCGACAGCTCGAAGTGGGAGGTCATCGAGGCCGGCCTGAAGTGCATCCAGGGCAAGGGCATCGTCAACTCGATCTCGATGAAGGAGGGCGTCGAGCCCTTCATCCACCAGGCGAAGCTGGTGCGCCGCTACGGCGCCGCGGCCGTGGTGATGGCCTTCGACGAGAAGGGCCAGGCCGACACCTTCGAGCGCAAGGTCGAGATCTGCGAGCGCGCCTACCGGATGCTGGTCGACGAGGTCGGCTTCCCGCCGGAAGACATCATCTTCGACCCGAACATCTTCGCGATCGCGACCGGCATCGAGGAGCACGACAACTACGCGGTCGACTTCATCAACGCGACGCGCTGGATCAAGCAGAACCTGCCCGGCGCCAAGGTGTCGGGCGGCGTCTCGAACGTGAGCTTCAGCTTCCGCGGCAACGAGCCGGTGCGGGAAGCCATCCACACCGTGTTCCTGTACCACGCGATCCAGGCCGGCATGGACATGGGCATCGTCAACGCCGGCATGGTCGGCGTGTACGACGACCTCGAGCCGACGCTTCGCGAGCGCGTCGAAGACGTGGTGCTGAATCGCCGCCCCGACGCCGGTGAGCGGCTCATCGAGATCGCCGAGACCGCCAAGGGCGCCGCCAAGGACGACAGCGCCAAGCTCGCCTGGCGTGCCAAGCCGGTGCGCGAGCGCCTGAGCCATGCGCTGGTGCACGGCATCAACGACTTCATCACCGAAGACACCGAAGAGGTGTACCAGCAGATCAAGGCCGGCGGCGGCCGCCCGCTGCACGTGATCGAAGGCCCGCTGATGGACGGCATGAACGTCGTCGGCGACCTGTTCGGCCAGGGCAAGATGTTCCTGCCGCAGGTGGTCAAGAGCGCGCGCGTGATGAAGCAGGCGGTGGCCCACCTGCTGCCCTACATCGAGGAAGAGAAGCGGCTGCTGGTCGAGGCCGGCGGCGAGGCGAAGGCCAAGGGCAAGATCGTGATCGCCACCGTGAAGGGCGACGTGCACGACATCGGCAAGAACATCGTCACCGTCGTGCTCCAGTGCAACAACTTCGAGGTCGTCAACATGGGCGTGATGGTGCCCTGCCAGGACATCCTCGCGCGCGCCAAGGTCGAGGGCGCCGACATCATCGGGCTGTCCGGCCTGATCACGCCGAGCCTCGAGGAGATGCAGTACGTCGCTGCCGAGATGCAGCGCGACGAGCACTTCCGCATCAAGAAGATCCCGCTGCTGATCGGCGGCGCCACCACCAGCCGCGTGCACACGGCCGTGAAGATCTCGCCGCACTACGACGGGCCGGTGGTCTACGTGCCCGACGCGAGCCGCTCGGTCAGCGTCTGCAGCGACCTGCTGAGCGACGACAAGGCCGCCGCCTACATCGCCGAGCTGAATGCCGACTACCTGCGCGTGCGCGAGCAGCATGCGAACAAGAAGGCCACGCCGCTGGTGACGCTGGCGCAGGCGCGTGCCAACAAGACGCCGATCGACTGGGCCGGCTACGCACCGACGGCACCGAAGTTCACCGGCCGCCGCGTGTTCCGCAACCAGGACCTGGCCGAGATCGCGCAGTGCATCGACTGGGCCCCGTTCTTCCAGACCTGGGACCTGGCCGGGCCCTACCCCGCGATCCTCACCGACGACGTCGTCGGCGAATCGGCGCGCCGCGTGCTGAGCGACGGCCAGCGCATGCTGAAGCGCCTGATCGAAGGCCGCTGGCTGACGGCCAACGGCGTGATCGGGCTGTACCCGGCCAACACCGTCAACGACGACGACATCGAGATCTACACCGACGAGACGCGCAGCGAGGTGCTGATGACGTGGCACGGGCTGCGCATGCAGACAGAGCGGCCGGTGATCGACGAGAACGGGCAAAAGAAGCGCCGCCCCAACCGCTGCCTCGCCGACTTCATCGCGCCGAAGGGCTCGGGCGTGGCTGACCACATCGGCCTGTTCGCGGTGACCTCCGGCATCGGCACCGAGAAGAAGGAGAAGCAGTTCCTCGACGACCTCGACGACTACAGCGCGATCATGTTCAAGGCCCTGGCCGACCGCCTGGCCGAGGCCTTCGCCGAGCGCATGCACCAGCGCGTGCGCACCGAGTTCTGGGGCTATGCGGCCGATGAAGCGCTGCGCAACGACGAGCTGATCGCCGAGAAGTACCGCGGCATCCGCCCCGCGCCCGGCTACCCCGCGTGCCCGGACCACACCGTGAAGGCCGAGATGTTCCGCGTGCTGCAGTGCGCCGACATCGGCATGGCGCTCACCGAGAGCCTCGCGATGACACCGGCCGCCAGCGTCAGCGGCTTCTACCTCGCGCACCCCGAGGCGACGTACTTCAACGTCGGCAAGATCGGCGACGACCAGCTGCAGGATTGGGCCGCGCGCAGCGGCCAGGATGCGTCGCTGGTCAAGCGTTCGCTGTCGGCGCTGTTGTGACGGAGGGATGACGACGCCGCGGCAACGGCTGTTGCTCCGCGTTACATCCGAAGCATCCGAACGCATCGCCGACCGTTCACGTCATCTCGGCACAGACCTCGACGCCAGATAGCCCGGCCCATCTGTCAAGGATGGGCGCTTTTCCAGCCGACACCCTGTAGGCGGTGTCCGACGATGTCGCTGGTATGTCTCCTGCACGCAATCGACCCGTATCAGGTCGTACGCACCGCACCGAGGGGGACTGAAGTGACATCGCTTCCATCGACATTCGCCATCCGCAAGACATCCCGCCTGTGGGCCGGTGCGCTGTTGATCAGCCTGCTGGCCGCGTGCGGCGGCAACAAGAACGACGAAGACAGCGCCGCCGACGCCGGCCCGCCGCCGACCAAGGAGGCCGCGGCCCGCTTCCTGACCCAGGCCACCTACGGCCCGACCGCGGCCGACATCGACCAGCTCGCACAGGTCGGCTACCGGCGCTGGCTCGAGCAGCAGATGGCCAAGCCGCAGAAGCGGCACCGCGACTACATGACCGCGGCGATGAATGCCGCGGCAGCGGCCGGCACCAACGTCACCTCCAGCAACTTCATGGAGTCGTACTGGACGCAGGCGATCACCGGCGACGACCAGCTGCGCCAGCGCGCGGCCTACGTGCTGTCGCAGATCTTCGTGGTGTCGTTCGTCGATTCGACGCTGAGCAACCTGCCGCGCGGCGTGGCCGACTACTACGACGTGCTGGGCCAGCATGCGTTCGGCAACTACCGCGACCTGCTCGAGGCGATCACGATGCACCCGATGATGGGCGCCTACCTGACCAGCCTGCGCAACCAGAAGGAAGACGCGAAGACCGGCCGCGTGCCGGACGAGAACTATGCACGCGAGATCATGCAGCTGTTCTCGATCGGCCTGTACCAGCTGAACCCCGACGGCACCGTGAAGAGCGGCAACCCCGAGACCTACACGCACGACGACATCGCCGGCCTCGCCAAGGTGTTCACCGGCCTGAGCTGGTACGCCGGCCCCAACACCGCCGACCGCACGCGCACCCGCTTCTTCGGCGGCGACGTCAACGCCGACCGCGACTGGAAGCCGATGCAGGGCTACAACAAGTACGCGAGCAACACCGATTTCCACTCGGCCACCGAGAAGAAGTTCCTCGGCAAAACCATTGCCGCGACCGACAAGCCGGATGTCGAGGGCGACATCAAGGTCGTGCTGGACACGCTGTTCAACCACCCGAACGTCGGCCCCTTCCTCGGCCGCCAGATCATCCAGCGCATGGTGACCAGCAACCCGAGCCCGGCCTACGTCGAGCGCGTGGCGGCGGCGTTCAACAACAACGGCAGCGGCGTGCGCGGCGACCTGGGCGCGGTGTTCCGCGCGGTGCTGCTCGACCCCGAGGCGCGCAGCGCCGACACGGCGCGCAACGACTACGGCAAGCTGCGCGAGCCGGTGATGCGGCTGGCCCACCTGCTGCGCACCTTCCACGCGAAGTCGACCACCGGCAAGTTCCAGGGCATCGACAACACCGACGACCCGGCCGGCCGGCTGGGCCAGACCCCGATGCGCTCGCCGACGGTGTTCAACTTCTACCGCCCGGGCTACACGCCGCCGAACACCAGCATCGAGGCGGCCGACCTGGTCGCGCCGGAGCTGCAGCTGGCCAACGAGGTGTCGGTGGCCGGCTACCTGAACTACCTGCGCGGCTGGATCGCGATCAACACCGGGCGCGACGTGCAGCTCGACTTCTCGGCCGAGCAGGCGCTGGCCGACAAGCCGGAGCTGCTGCTGGACCGCCTGAACCTGCTGATGATGTCGGGGCAGATGCCGGCCGCGCTGCGCACGCAGCTGCTGTCGGCCGTCAACGGCCGGATGATCCCGCCGGTGCGCAAGGACACCGCGGGCAAGGTCATCAACCAGACCGACATCGACGCCGCCACGCGCGATCGCGTGGCCATCGCGGTATTCCTGACGATGGCCTCGTCTGACTACCTGACCCAGAAGTGAGGAACCGCGACATGTCTTCCAACCAAGCCTCCCGCCGCGAATTCCTGCGCCGCGCGACCATCCTGTCGGGCTCCGTCGGTTCGGCCGGCCTGCCCTTTGCCTTGAACATGGCCACGATGGGCGCGGCCGTCGCGCAGACCGCCAGCGACTACAAGGCCATCGTCTGCCTGTTCATGTACGGCGGCAACGACTCCGCCAACATGGTGCTGCCGTGGGACGACGCCTCGTGGCAGACCTACAGCACGCTGCGCGCGACCGCACCCGACCCGATCGCGCTGAAGCCGGTCGGCACCGCGGTGGATGCCACGGCCGCGGCGGCCTCGCCGGCCGCACTCGGCGGCGTGCTGTCGATCGCGTCGAAGAACCTCGCGAACCCGGAGAACGCGTCGCGCAAGTTCGCGCTGCACCCGAGCATGACCGAGACCAAGGCCTTGTTCGACCAGGGCCGCCTGGGCATCATCGCCAACGCCGGCCCGCTGGTGACGCCGCTGACCAAGGCGGAGTACCAGAAGGGCACGAAGGCGCGCCCGGCCAAGCTGTTCTCGCACAACGACCAGCAGTCGATGTGGCAGGCGCTCGGCCCGGAAGGCGCGCGCGTCGGCTGGGGCGGGCGCTTCGGCGACCTGCTGGCCGGCAGCAACACCAGCTCGACCTTCACCAACATCTCGGTGCAGGGCAATGCGGTCTACATGGCCGGCAACTCGGTGTTCCAGTACCAGGTGACCAACAACGGCGCGACGGCGATCGGCGGGCTGACCGGCTCGCTGTTCGGCTCGGCCGCGGCGACGACGGCCTTCAAGTCGATCATCACCGCCGACAACCAGAACCTGCTGGGCAAGGAACACCAGGTGATCGTGCGCCGCTCGATGGACGCGCAGGCCGCGTTCCAGTCGGCCTTCACCGCATCGACCGTCACCGCGCCGACGCAGTACTACAACCCGGCGCAGCGCGCCAACGCCAACAACGGCCTCGCGCAGCAGCTGCAGACGGTGGCGCGCATCATCGGCGCGCGCACCGCGCTGGGCACCAAGCGGCAGGTGTTCTTCGTCAGCATCGGCGGCTTCGACACGCACGACAACCAGAACCGCGCGCATGCCGACCTGTACGCGCGCATCTCGCACGCGATCAACTACTTCGATGCGACGCTCGGCACGCTGGGCGTGCGCGACCAGGTGACGCTCTTCACCGCGTCGGATTTCGGCCGCACCTTCACGAGCAACGGCGACGGCACCGACCACGGCTGGGGCGGCCATCACTTCGTGCACGGCGGCGCGGTCAAGGGCGGCGACGTCTACGGCCGCTTCCCGCTGGTCGGCATCAACCACGATGACGAAGTGGGCTCGGGCAGCCTGCTGCCGGGCATCGCGGTCGACCAGGTCGGCGCGACGCTGGGCAAGTGGTTCGGCGTCAGCGATGCCAACCTCGACATGGTTTTTCCCAATCTCGCGAACTTTTCGAAACGAAATCTGGGCTTTCTGGGTTGATGATCGCGTTCGTGAACGTTTTTCCTTTCTCTTGAACCAGGATTTGCCATGGACAGCTCTTCTTCTGCCAACCTCGCCCTCGACCCCTCGGCCACGCCGGGTGCCGCGGCGCCCGCAGCGCGCCGCACGGCGTGGTGGGTCGCCGGTGGCCTGGGTGTGGTCGGCGCCGGCGCGCTGGCGGCTGCACTGACCAGCGGGCCGAAGCCCGCGCCGGTCGAGCCGGCCGCACCGGTGGCGGCCACCGCATCGGCCAAGGGCAAGGCCAGCCACGCCGCCAAACCGGCACCGGCCACCACCACTGCGGCCGCCGACATCTGCGCCAACTGCGGCACCGTCGAGAGCGTGAAGACCGAGACTCGCAAGGGTGAAGGCACCGGCATCGGCGCGGTCGCCGGCGGCGTGCTCGGCGGCGTGGTCGGCCACCAGATGGGCGGCGGCAACGGCAAGAAGGCGATGACGGTGCTCGGCGCCGTCGGCGGCGGGCTGGCCGGCCACGAGGTCGAGAAGCGCGCCCGCAGCACCACCGTCTACCAGGTGCGCCTGCGCATGGACGACGGCACCACCCGCACCGTCACGCAGCAGACCGCCCCCGCGGTCGGCGGCCGCTTCGAGGTCGAAGGCAGCACGCTGAAGGCGATCCCGCTGCCGAAGGCTTGAAGTTGCCCACCCCCGAAGCGCCTTCGGCGCCTCCCCCTCAAGGGGGCACCGCCAGCGGCCCGGCGAAGCCGGTTCCGCGGCGGTCGCTTGGCTATGCCGTGTCGTGCATGGCGGGTGACGCTCTGCGCGATGGATCGGTGATATGACCATTGGCGCATGAGTGCGCCGTTGGTCTTGCGCGCCGTCGCGACGGCCGCAGCGGCGCTGGCCCTGTCCGGCGCCTGGGCCCAGGAGGTCGACGCCACCGTCGGCGCCAGTTCGGCGCTGCTGGTGCGGGGCGTCGCGCTCGGCAATGCCAAGCCGGTGCTGCAGGCCGGCGTGTCGGTCGACAGCGCCGACGGCTGGCTCGCAGGCATCGGCGTCGCCACGTTGCGGCCCTCCACCGATCAAGGCTGGACGACCCAGTTGTACGCCAGCGCCGGCCGTGCGTTCCGCCTCGACGACGACTGGAGCGCGCAGCTCGCGGCCAGCCACTACGCCTACCCGTTCGACGACTACCTGCGCAGCTTCGACCGCGACGAGTTCGCCTCGACGCTCGCGTGGCGCGACCGCGTGGTCGCCTCGGTCACCGCGCTGCGCCAGACTGCCGCGTCGCCGAACGGCCACCGCAGCGGCTGGGCCGCCGACCTGGTGCTGCGCCAGCCGCTGGGGCGGTTGGCGGGGGCCTCTTTCGCACTGACGGCCGGGCTCGGCCACCAGGACCAGCAGCGCCGCGCCGCCTTCAGTTACGACTACGGCCACCTCGGCCTGAGCGGGCGCATCGGCAGCCGTGTGCAGTACGAGCTGTCGCGGGTCGCGACCGACCACCGGGCGCGCGAGTGGTTCGGCGCGGCGGCCGATTCGCGCTGGGTCGGCAGCCTGACGGTCGGCTTCTGAAGCCGATTTCCAAAAATACTTGCAACTTTCGCGGCGCCCGCGCGTACACACCGGTATGCCGCTGCTTTCGCTGATCCGCGCCCGCCCCGCCGCCGCCCGCCTGGACGATGCGGACGAGGCCGCGCTGCTGCGCCGCATCGCCGACGGCGAGCGCGCGGCGCTGGCGGCGCTGTATCACGGCTACCACCGCCGCCTCGACCGCTTCCTGGCCCGGCTGACGCGCCGCGCCGACGTGGTGGAGGAGGTGATCAACGACACCTTCTGGATCGTCTGGCAGAAGGCCGGCGAGTTCCGCGGCGAGTCGCGGGTGTCGACCTGGATCCTCGGCATCGCCTGGCGCTGCGCGCTGAAGACGCTGCGCGAGCACGGCGAGGAGCCGGTCGAAGCGCCCGCGGATGAACAAACCCACGAGCTGCATGCCCTCGACGACCCCCACGCCCGCCACGAGCTGGCCGACTGGGTCGCCAAGGGCATGCGCCGCCTCAACGCCGAGCAGCGCGCGACGATGGAGCTGGCCTACGGCGCCGGCCACTCGCTCGACGAGGTGGCGCAGATCATGGACTGCGAGCTCAGCACCGTGAAGGCGCGCATGTTCCACGCCCGCGCGAAGCTGCGCCAGGTGCTGCCGATGCTGGCCGGCGTGTCGCCGGTGCGCCGCCCGGGCCGCGAGGGCCGCAAGGAGTACGACGATGAAGAAGCATGACGCCGATGACGATTCCACCGACCTGGCCTGGCAGCGTGCGCTGCGCCAGGCGATGGCCGAACCGCCGCCGCCGCTGACCGATGCCGAGGCGGGGTTGAAGCGGTTGATGCGGCGCATCGACGAGGCCGAGGCCGGCGC
>NZ_JBFUFQ010000103.1:0-20304 GCF_056403355.1 Rhizobacter sp. P2_H3
GCCTGCTGCTGGCCGGCGGCGTGTGCGCGATGGCCTTCATCGGCGTGCAGCTGTGGGCCTGGCAATCGCTGCTGGCCGCGCGCGTGGGGCTGGCCGGCAACCCGGCCGCCAGCTTCTTCTACGTGCTGACGGCGCTGCACGGGCTGCACGTGCTCGGCGGGCTGGTCGCCTGGGCCTCGACGATGCCCGCCGCGGCGTCGCCGCCGCCCGAGCCGGCGCGCGTGGCGCGGCGCATCGCGCTGTGCGCGCGCTACTGGCACTTCCTGCTGGCCGTGTGGGCGGTGCTGTTCGCCGCCCTCGGCGGGCTGACGCCGGACGTGGTCCGGTTCATCTGCGGCAGGGGGTGACACCATGAGTGCCGTCATCCACGACCCCGGCGCAGCGCCACCGCTCGGCTGGCGCGGGCTGGTCACCGACTGGTCGTCCGACCGCCAGGCGTTCCACGTCGCCTGGGGCAAGGCGATGATGTGGTTCTTCCTGCTCAGCGACACCTTCATCTTCGGCTCCTTCCTGACCGGCTACATGACGGTGCGCACCTCGACCACGGTGCCCTGGCCCAACCCGAGCCAGGTGTTCGCGCTGCACGTCGGCGGCGCCGACGTGCCGCTGCTGCTGATCGCGATCATGACCTTCGTGCTGATCACCAGCAGCGGCACGATGGCGATGGCGGTGAACTGCGCGTACCGGCGCGACCGCGTCAATGCCGCGGCGCTGATGTTCATCACCGCCGGCTTCGGCGAGATGTTCGTCTGCATGCAGGCCTTCGAATGGACCAAGCTGATCCTCGAAGGCGTGCGGCCCTGGGGCAACCCGATGGGGGCGGCGCAGTTCGGCTCGACCTTCTTCATGATCACCGGCTTCCACGGCCTGCACGTCACGGCCGGCGTGATCTACCTGGTCGTGATCGCGGTGCGCCTGCTGCGCGGCCGCTACGACGGCGGCAACTACCAGATCGTCGAGATCGCCGGCCTGTACTGGCACTTCGTCGACCTGGTGTGGGTCTTCATCTTCGCGCTGTTCTACCTGTGGTGAGGTGTGCCATGACGACGGGAACCGGGCAACAGCATCCGATCGGCCTGTACCTCAAGATATGGGCGCTGCTGTTCGTGCTCAGCACGCTGTCGTACGGCGTCGACTACTTCCATTTCCAGGGGCTGCTGCGCTGGACCCTGATCGTGGTCTTCATGCTGCTGAAGGCGGGGCTGATCGTCGCGGTCTTCATGCACCTGGCCTGGGAGCGGCTGGCGCTGATCTGCGCGATCCTGCTGCCGCCGCTGTGCCTGCTGGTGCTGGTCGGGCTGATGGCGTCCGAGGCCGGCCACACGCACCTGACGCGCCTGCTCTTCTTCCGCTGAGGGCTGCCCCATCGATACCATCGCCTCCGTCCCGGCCGCCCGCGCGCCCTGGCGCAGCTACCTGGAGCTGACCAAGCCGCGCGTCGTCGCGCTGATGCTGTTCACCGTCCTCGTCGGCATGCTGCTGTCGACACGCGGGGCGTTGCCGTGGCGCGCGCTGGTCTTCGGCTCGCTGGGCATCGGCCTGGTGGCCGGTGCCGCGGCGGCCGTCAACCACCTGGTCGACCGGCGCATCGACGCGGTCATGGCGCGAACGCGCGGCCGGCCGCTGCCGCGCGGGACGGTGCGCGCCGGGCAGGTGATCGTGTTCGCGACAGGGCTGGGGCTGGGCGGCATGGTGTTCCTGCTGGTCTTCACGAACCCGCTGTGCGCCGCGCTGACCTTCGCGTCGCTGGTCGGCTACGCGGTGGTCTACAGCCTGTTCCTGAAGCACAGCACGCCGCAGAACATCGTCATCGGCGGCGCGGCGGGCGCGGCCCCGCCGCTGCTCGGCTGGGTCGCGGTGACCGGCCAGCTCGACCCGGGTGCGCTGCTGCTGTTCCTGATCATCCTGGTGTGGACGCCGCCGCACTTCTGGGCGCTGGCGATCCACCGCCGCGACGACTATGCGCGCGCCGAGGTGCCGATGCTGCCGGTGACCCACGGCGTCGCCTTCACGTCGGCGCGCATCCTGCACTACACCGTGGCCCTGGTGCTGATCACGGCGCTGCCGTTCGCGATCGGCATGAGCGGCCTGCCCTACCTGGCCGGTGCGATGCTGCTCGGCGGGCGTTTCGTCATGCTGGCATGGCGCCTGCGCCGCGACGTGCGGCTGGCGATGCCGGTGTTCCGCTATTCGATCGCCTACCTGTTCGGCCTGTTCGCGCTGCTGCTGGCCGACCATGCGCTGGCCGGTCAGGAATGGTCCCCGGCGATGTAGTGCTCCAGCTGCTCGATGATGAATTTCTGCTCGGAGATGATGTTCTTCACCAGGTCGCCGATCGAGACCAGGCCGATCAGCTTGCCGCTCTCCATCACGGGCAGGTGGCGCAGCCGGTTGTCGGTCATCAGCGCCATGCATTCCTCGCTGGTGTGGCGCGGGTGCACGTACATCACCGGGCTGGCCATGATGTCGCGCAGCGGCGTCTCGCGCGACGCACGGCCCTTCAGCGCCACCTTGCGGGCGTAATCGCGTTCGCTGACGATGCCGACCACGCGATCGTCCTCGACGACCACCAGCGCGCCGACGTTCGCCTGCGCCATCAGGCGCAGCGCGTCATAGACCGACTCGGCGGGGTCGATCGTGTGGACGGTCGTGTCGACCTTGGCCTTGAGGATGTCGGCGACGGTGGTCATGGCAGCTGCTCCCCGCTACGAACCTGGTCGTAGTGTGCGCCCGCACGGGGCCGGCCGCCAGGGGCCTACCACTGTCCGAAGTACACGCCGGCGCGCTTGTGCGCGTGGGTCCCGCGCTCGACCACCGCATCGCTGACCGTGGTGCGCCGCTTGCGGCGCGCGAGCCAGTCGAACAGCTGCGTGCGCAACTCGATGCGCCGGGTGAGCGTCCCCGCGTCGCGGCCCAGGTCGTGCATCTCGTCGGGATCCGACTGCAGGTCGTAGAGCTGCTCGGGTTCGTCGAGCCAGTACACGTAGCGCCAGCGCGCCGTGCGCAGCGACCAGGCGCGCGCGTTCTGCGGGCTCTTGCCCAGGCGCAGCCGCGCCTGCTTGAAGCTGTAGTCGAGCTCCGAGTACACGCTGTCGCGCCAGGCCGGCGTGCCGCCGTGCAGCAGCGGCAGCAGGCTCTCGCCTTCGAGGCGGTGTGCCGGGCGTTCGATGCCGAGCGCCTCCAGCACGGTCGGCACGATGTCCACGCTCTCGACGAAGCGCGGGTCGACGCTGCCCCGCGTGGCGTCGGCCGCCGGCGACGGATCGACCACGATCAGCGGCACGCGCTGCACCATGTCGAAGAACAGCTCCTTCTCGCCCAGCCAGTGATCGCCGAGGAAGTCGCCATGGTCGGCGGTGAAGACGATCAGCGTGTCGTCCAGCACGCCGAGCCGGTCCATGTGCTCGAACAGCCGGCCGAGGTGGTCGTCGAGCTGGTGGATCAGGCCCTGGTAGGCCGGCCGCACGGTGCGCACGCACTCGTCCATCGAGAAGCTGCGGCTCTCCTCGCTCTCGCGGTAGGCGGCCAGCACCGGATGCGCGTCGCGCAGCTCGGCCTGGGTGCGCAGCACCGGCAGGCATTGGTCGGGCGTGTAGAGCGCGTGGTACGGGGCCGGTGCCATGTAGGGCCAGTGCGGCTTCACGTAGCTCAGGTGCAGCACCCACGGCTCGTCGCCCACGCGCGACATGAAGCGCATGGCCTGGTCGGTCATGTAGGCCGTCTCCGAGTGCTCCTCGCGCACGCGCGCCGGCAGGTGCACGTTGCGCATGTGCCAGCCGCTGACGACCTGGCCGTTCGCGTCGACGGCCGAGATCACGTGGTCGCTCCACGGGTCGGCGCCGGCATAGCCGTGGGAACGCAGGAAGGCCGGGTAGCCGCTTTCGGCGCCGGGCGTGTGGTGGCCGTCGTAGCGGTCGATCTCCTCGAAGCCGCCGCGTTCGAGCAGGGCCGCGAGCTCGCTGCCGCCGTCGAGGTGCAGCCGCGCCAGGCCCTCGCGGTCCGGGATGACGTGCGACTTGCCGGCCAGCACGACGCGCCGGTCCGCGCCGCGCAGGTAGTCGCCGAGCGTCAGCTCGCCGATCGACAGCGGCACGCGGTTCCAGGTGGCGCCGTGGCTCGACGGGTAGCGGCCGGTGTAGTAGCTCATCCGCGAGGGCCCGCAGACACCGGAATTGACGTGGGCCTGCTCGAAGCGCACGCCGCGGCGCGCCAGCGCATCGATGTGGGGCGTGCGCAGCCAGGGGTGGCCGTAGCAGCCCAGGTGATCCCGCCGGAGCTGGTCGGCCATGATGAACAGGACGTTGCGCGGCATCGTGGACTCGCTCACCTCGTCTCAGGGCGCGAAGCCGGAGCGGCGCACCACCGGCTCCCACTGCTCGCGGAAGGCCTTGACCATCTTCGCGGTGTCCGCCGGCGTGCTGACCACCGGGGCCAGGAACAACGCATTGAAGGCCTGCTGGACGGCCGGCTCCTGCATCACGTCGTGGATCGCCTGGCCGAGCAGCTGCACCTTGGCCGGCTGCATCGAGCTGGGCGCGAAGAAGGCGTTCCAGCCGGCGGCGTCGACCTTCATGCCGGCCTCGCGGAAGGTCGGGATGTCTTTCGCGAAGCTCGCACGCTGCGTGCCCGACACCGCCAGGATGCGGACCTTGCCGGCGACGTGCTGCGGGTACAGCGAATCCAGCGTGTCGATGGCGATCGGCACCTTGCCGGCGACCACGTCGGCCAGCAGCGGCGCCGACCCCTTGTAGCCGACGATCTGCGGCTTGATGCTGAGGGCGTCGCCCGCCATCAGGCCGAAGAAGTGCGGCAGGCTGCCGGTGGCCGGCACGCCGAACCTGGTGTCCTGCGGATGGGCCCACAGCCAGCTGACGAGGAACATCAGCCGGTCCAGCGGCACCGCGGGGCCGACGGCGATCGCGAAGTCGTAGCTGGTCACCTGCGACACCGGCACGAAATCCTTGTCGGCGTCGTAGCCCGCCGCCTTGTTGAAGACGATCGGGGCCACCACCATCACCGCGGGGTTGGCCAGCAGCAGCAGGTTCTGGTTGGCCGGCGTGTGGCTGAGCTGCTGCGCGGCGAGCCGCCCGCCGTCGCCGGGGCGGTTGTCGACCGTCACCGCCACCCCGAGCTTCTTGCCGAGGTGCTCGGCCACCACGCGGGCCGCGCGGTCCGTGCTGCCGCCGGCCGCATAGCCGACGACGAGCGTGACCGGCTCGTTCAGCGCCTGCGCCGCAGCGGCCGAAGTCGCGAGCACGAGACAGCAGGCGGCCAGCGGCCGCCAGAGGAGGGGCAAGTTCAAGGGTTGTCTCCCGTTGTCGTGGTGATCAGGGCACGAAGCCCGCCCGCTTGACCACCGGCTCCCACTGCGCGCGGAAGGTCTTCAGCATCTGCGCCGTCTCGGCCGGCGTGCTGAGCACCGGTGTCAGGTACATGGTTTCGAAGGCCTTGCGCACCGACTCGTCCTGCATCGCGGTGCGGATCGCTTGGCCGAGCAGCTGGACCTTGGCCGGCGGCATGGATGCCGGTGCGAAGAAGGCATTCCAGCCGGTGGCGGCGACGTTGAAGCCGGCCTCGCGGAACGTCGGGATGTCTTTCGCGAAGCCCGCGCGCTGCGTGCCCGACATCGCCAGGATGCGCACCTTGCCGGCCGCATGCTGGGCATAGAGCGCGTCCAGCGTGTCGATCGCCACCGGCAGCTGGCCGCCCAGCAGGTCGTTGGCCAGCGGCGCCGAGCCCCGGTAGCTGACGATCTGCGGTGCGACCTTCACCGCATCGCCCAGCATCAGGCCGAAGAAGTGCGGCAGGCTGCCGGCCGCGGGCACGCCGAAGTTGGCCTTCTCGGGATTGGCCTTGAGCCAGGCCACCAGGTGCGGCCACTCGCGCACCGGCACCTCGCGGCCCACGGCCACCGCGAACTGGTAGTCGGCCACGCGCGAGACCGGCACGAAATCCTTGTCCGGGTCGTAGCCCACATCCTTGAAGACGAGCGGCGCCACCACCATCACGGCCGGGTTGCCCAGCATCAGCACGTTCTGGTTCGCGCCCGCGCGGCGCACCTGCTGCGCGGCGATGCGCCCACCGGCGCCGGCCACGTTCTCGACCACCACCGTCACGCCGAGTGCGCTGTGCAGCTTGTCGCCGATGACGCGGGCGACACGGTCCGAGCCGCCGCCCGGTGCATAGCCGACGACCAGCGTCAGCGTGCCGTCCAGCGCGGCCGCCTGGACGCCCCAGGAGGCCAGTGCGACACTGAATCCGGCGACCAGGCGCCATGAGAGCAAGGAACGCATTCAACCCTCCGTCACTTGGTGCGAATCTAGGTGACGGCCCGATGGTTGATCTAATCCATCATCTGCACGCATCGATGCCGCGTGYGAATCACGACACAGTCCGATGACCGCTCCCGTCACCGCCCGATCCCTGCTCGCGCCGCAGGGCCTCGACGACCTGCTGATGTACCGGCTGGCCCGCGTCGTGCGCGCCAGCGGCGGCATGGTCACGCGCCTGGTCGAGGGCGGCTTCGGCATCACGCGGCGCGAATGGGGCATGGTGGCGAGCCTGTACCCGATCGACGAGATCACTTCGTCGGCGCTGGCCGAGCGCCTGCAGCTCGACCGCGTGCGCACCTCGCGCGCGCTGCAGGGCCTGGTGAAGAAGGGGCTCGTGAACTCCCGGCGCAGTGCTGCCGACAAGCGCGTCGTGCACCTGAGCCTGGCCGACAGCGGCCGCCAGCTGTACGAGCAGCTGTTCCCGCGCATCGCGCAGCTCAACACCGAGCTGCTGGCCGCGCTCGACGCGGCGCAGATCGATGTGCTGGCCCACAGCCTGCAGCTGCTCGAAGCGCAGGGCCGCACGATGAGTGCGATGGGCCGCGTGACCGACAAGGCCGACCGCCGCACCGGCGGCGCGCGCCGGCCGTTCTCGCCGGCCGCGGGCCGGCCCTGAGCGCCCGCCAAAGAAAACGGCCCGCCGCTTCACAGCGACGGGCCGCGCTTCAGGCGCCTGCGGCGCTTACGGGAAGTTGATCACGTTCACCGGGATCGTCGACACGCCTTGTGCCGCCGCGCCGGTGTTGTTGACCACGTGGTCGATCACGCCCACGCCGCCCAGCGAGACCGTCAGCACGCTGTGCAGCTTGACGCCCGGCGTGGCTGGAACCTCGAAGCCGCGACCGGCGTGGATCTGCGGGTTGATGTTGAAGAAGCAGTACGCGCCGCCGCCCCACAGCTCGTGCGTCGTCACCGAATCGGCCACCTTGTACGCGGCATAGCCCACCGCGTCGCTGCGCCAGGTGGTCTGGCTCGGTGGGTCGTACGGGAACTCGTTCTGGAAGAAGATCGTCTTGCCGTTCTGGCCGTTCCAGATCACTTCGTACTTCTGGTAGTGCTCGACGAACAGGCCGGTGGCCAGCACGTCGTTGCCGTTCACGACCACGCCGGTGTCGGCGGTGTTGATGCCCCAGCCGGTCGCGGCGATGCCGTGGTCGGCGCGCCAGGCCCAGATGTGGTCGATGATCGTGTTGTGGCTGTTCACGATCAGGCTGTTGGTCGCCTTGCCCGACACCGCGCCGCCGATGCGGAAGAAGATGTCGTGGATGCTGATCGGGTTGGCCGCGTGGTTGTTCGCGGCCCCCGTCGGGCCGACCGTCAGCAGCGATTGGCTGTTCACGGTGCCGGCATCGAACAGCAGGCCGGCGATCTTGACGCCGTCGACATCGGCCACGCTCATCGGCACCACGCCGCCCGTCGGCACCAGGGCCGGGAAGCCCAGGCCCAGCACCACGGTGTTGGCCCGCGTGATGCGGATCGTGTCGTTGAGCTGGTAGGTGCCCGGCGTGAAGAACAGGTTCAGCCCTTGCGCCAGCGCCTGGTTCAGCGTCGCCGCGGTGTCGGCCGGCTTGGCCACGTAGAACTGGCTCATCGGGATCGAGCTGCCGGCCGTCGCGCCGTTGGCCCAGCTGGCGCCGGACGCATTGGTGCGCAGCGACGGCACGAACACGCGGTACTTGCCGGCGCTGTCGATGTACAGGTAGGGCTTGTCGCGCGAGAACGGCGTGGTCGGCAGCACCGTGTACACCGGCTGCGGGAAGGTGGTCGCGGCCGGGCCGCCCGGCACGCCGGAGAACACCATGTTCCAGACGCCGCCGGTCCAGCTGCCGAGGTTGCTGTCACGCGTGTACCACTGCTGCTGCGAGCCGGAGCTGATCTGGCCGTCGATCTTGCTGTCGGCGATGTAGCCGCCGCTCGCGTAGCCCTGGCCGCCGTCCATGTTCGACGGGCCCAGCGTCATGTTGCCCAGCACGTGGATGCGGCGCATCGGTGCGGCCTGCGAGACGGCCCAGCGGTTGGTGCCGCCGTTCGGCACGATCGACAGGTTCTCGGCGGAGCGCCAGAAGTTCTGCGTCGCGTTCTTCTCGTCGCCGAGGTTCCAGCCGCTGTCGACGTTGAGCGCACCGTTCTGGAAGCGCACGTCGTCGGGGTTCACGCCGAGGCCGGCCACCGTCGTGTAGAAGCCCAGGTTGATCCACAGGTCGTCGTAGGTGCCCGGCTTGAACAGGAAGGTGAAGCGCTGGCCGCCGAACTGGGCGGTCGAGCTCTTGTTCATCGAGTCGAAGGCGCTGTTGACCTTGGTGCGGATGGTGTCGATCGGCGTCGACGGCTCGAAGATCGAAACGTTCGGGCCGAAGTCCGGCGTGTCCGAGGTCGGCAGCGTGCTGCCGTTGGTCGTGATCTTGAACGACGAGGCCAGGTCGTTGAAACCGACGCTGCCGAGGTTCGGCGTGTCGCCGGTCAGCGTGACCGAACCGCCGCCGTAGTTGATGTCGTTGAAGAGCTGCACCTTGTAGCCGGCGCGCACCTTCACCGACGAGAAGCGGTCGTTCCACGTGCCACCGACCCAGCTGCTGTCGGCGTCGGCGCAGGTCACGGCGCCGGCGTAGTTGGCGTTCTCGTAGAAGCAGGCGATGCCGGTGGGCACCGGGTCGACCGGCGGGGTCGTGCCGCCCACCGTGTAGCTGAAGGCCGGCGTGTCATAGGCCGGGTTGCCGTTGTTGTAGGTGAACGAGTAGCCGAGCACGGTGCCTTGCGCCGCGTTGGTCACCGCCTGCTCATAGCGCGCGTTGGCGCTGGACCAGGTCATGCGCACGTTCAGCTGGCCGCCACCGTTGACGGTGTAGTGCGTGTCGACCCAGGTCGTGGCGACGGTGGATTTGAACCAGATCGTCGCGGTGCTGCCGGACACGGCAACGCCCTGCGTGTAGTCGGCCGCGCGGGCCGGAAAGGCGATGGCCGCGAGCAGCGCAGCGCAGGCCCACAAGAAAAGCGTCACCCACGACCCGGCGCCGTTCGCGCGCGGGCGGGGGACGCGGTGCATCCCTGCTGAAGTCAACATGTCGATCTCCGTCAAAGGCCGGCCCGGCGGGGCTGGCGGAATTCACGGGCGCAGTGGCTGCGCCCGCCGCATGAGGAACCGGCGCGGTGGTTTGTGTGCGGCGGGATTTGACGGCTGTTGTTGCTCTTCAGGCCACTTGGAACCGATTCCAAGGCGTGAATTTAGTGCAGATCGTGCAGTTGGGGATAGAGGGAAACCCGAAACAACGGTGCGGGGTTGTGGCGGGGTGTAAGTGGCTGCGGGTGATCACATGGCGGCCGTCAAGGCCGCGGTCGCAGGTTCTCCGCCAGGAAGGATTCGAGTTCCTGGAAGAACTGAATCCGGTAGGGCTGGTGGCTCAGCGCATGGTCGCCGAAGGCTTGGCGCACGAAGCGCACGGGCTTGCCCGCGTTGCGCAGCGCATCTGCCATCCATTCGCTCTGCTGCACCGGCACGATGCCGTCGGCACTGCCGTGGATCAGCAGCACCGGGGCCTGGATCTGCCGGGCCAGGTAGCGCGGCGAGATGGCCTTGAGATCGGGACCTCCGATGTAAGGCGAGCCCACCATCGCATCGTTCAGGAAACCACGGCCGCGCCGGTGGGCACGCCGCGACATCGCGGCCTGGTCGCTGACGCCGGCAAAGCTGACCGCGCAGCGGTAGAGGTCCGGCGTCAGAGCTGCACCCATCAAGGCGGCGTAGCCGCCGTAGCTCGCTCCGACAATGCAGATGCGATCGGCATCGACGATGTCCTTGGCGATCAGCCAGTGCAGGGCATCGGTCAGGTCGTCCTGCATCGCCTTGCCGCGCTGGCCGAAGCCGGCGGCACGGAAAGTACGACCCAGGCCCCACGATCCGCGGAAATTGACCTGCACCACCGCGTAGCCGCGATCGGCCAGGAATTGCGCCCAGTGGTCAAAGTCGGCGTCGTCGCTGGCGTCGGGGCCGCCGTGCGGCAGCAACACCGTCGGCAGGGGCTTGCCGGCGCTCGCATCCTTGGGCCGCGTCAGGTAGACGCCCAGCTCGAGGCCGTCGCGCGCGCGAATGCTGATCGCCTCCTTGCGGGCCAGCTGGTCCGGGTCGAGGTCCGGATAGGTCTCGGCGAGCAGGGCAAGCTCGCGGGTCTGCCGGTTGCCGATGAAGAATTGGCCGGGGATGCCGTTGCCGCTCGAGTACATCAGGTACCTCTGCCCGTCCGCACTGAACTGCAGCAGGCGATTGGCGCGCTCGGGGAGCGCACGATCGACGCGGGCCAGCAAGGCCTTCAATTCAGGATCCCAGACGTAGAGGCCGGAATCGCCCAGGCTCGCATCGCGTACGCCGAACACGTCACCCGTGGAGGGCGACACCAGCAAGGAGCCGGCGATGTCGCGGTCCGGATCGCTGAGCAGCAGGTGAAGCGCCAGCGCGGGATCGGAGAGGTCGACGCGGTAGACCGCCAGCCGCCCCTCATGCTCGGCGCGGACATAGAGCTGCTGTGGATCGCGACCGAACCCCAGGGGCCAGATCTCCTTGCCACTGAGCAGCTTGAAGTCCCACAGGGTCCTCCAGTCGGACCCTTCCGCCGATCTCTCGACGATGCGCACCGATGCCTCGTCCCTCCGGATGCCGATGCGCACGCGATGCGCCTGGTCGACCACCCAGTCCTCGACCTCGGTGCGACCCGCCTGCACCAGTCGCGAATCGCCCGATCTGACATCCAGGCGATAGACATCGGGCGCCAACGAGCCGTCCTCGACCAGCACATGGCGACCGTCCGGCAGCACGTCCAGCAGCGAGAAGTTCGACTGCAGCCGCACCGGATCGGTGTTGTCGAAGCGCACCGACCACAGCAGCGAGGCCGCACCACTGATCTCCTCGCCCTGGGTCTGCAGGTGGTAGACGCGCACCATCAGGCGCTCGTTGCTGACCCAATTCACGGCGCCCAGGTGGTGCAGCCTGTTGTCGAACGTGCCGACGATCACCGGCGCGCCGCCCTTGACGTCGCGCGTGACCAGCACCGATTCATCGCCCCGGTTCAGCACGGCGGCAAAGCGGTCGCCGCCCGGTGACAGGACCACATGCTGGATCGCCGGCAGGCGCGCGAAAGCTTCGAGCGGCAGCCGGGCCGCCGCCGGCGATGCCCAGGCCGCCGCAAGCAGCCACCCTGCGAACCACGCACGCCATCGTTTGACCAAGCGCCCCTCCCGGCTTCCTTTGAGTGGCCGGATTCTCGCAGTCCTCGGCCCGCGTCAAAAAAAAGAGGGGGAGCATCGCTGCCCCGCCCTCGATCCCCAAGCACCGGTCCCCCTGCGAGGCCGGTGTTGTCTTCGACGTCCTCGGACTTACATCTTCAAGCGCAGCGAGAGGTAGTACTGGCGGCCGTTCACGTAGAACGCGGTCGGCTGATCCGGGTTGTTCGCGTAGTACTTCAGCTTCGGGTTGTTCAGGTTCATCCCGTCCAGCGTGACCGTCAGGTTGTCGTTGATCTTGTAGCCGATCGACGCCGACACGTTGTCGGTGTCGTCCTGGTACTGCGCCGTGCTGCGGTCCAGGCCGTTGTAGAACTTCGAGCGGAAGCTGTAGTTCACGCGGGCGCTGAAGCTGTCGTTCTCGTAGTAGCCGGTCAGGTTGTAGGTGTTCTTCGAAGCACCCACCAGCGGCCCGCCACCGGTTTCCTCGGCATCGGCGTACGTGTAGTTCGCGATGGTGCCGAAGCCGGCGCCGATCGGTTGCTGGTACGAGAGTTCGAAGCCCTGGACCTTGCCGCTGCTGTTGGTCGGCGAGCTGATCGTGAAGGTTTCCAGCACGCCCGTCCGGACGTTCATGTACTGGGTCTGCGTCTTGCCGAAGCTGACGTAGTTGTTCAGGTCCATGTAGAACAGGCTGGCTGACAACAGCGAGCGCGGAGCGAAGTACCACTCCAGCCCGAGGTCCACGTTCGTCGAGCGGATGGGCTCCAGGTTCGGGTTGCCGCCGTTGCCCGTGTGCGTGAGTTCGTCCAGGCTCACCGAACCGGCCAGTGCGCTGTAGTCAGGGCGTGCCATGGTCTTGGCGATGCCGAAGCGCGCCACCAGGTCCTTGGACACGTCGTACTTCAGGTTGACGCTGGGCAACACGTCGGTGTAGGTGTTGGTCACCTCGTTGCGATAGAACGGGCCGAAGGCCGACGTGGTGATCGCACCGGGCACGGTGGCCGGGTCGACGCCTGCAGGAATCGCGACGTTCTGCAACACGTTTTCATTCGTGCGGACCAGGCGCACGCCGACGTTGCCGCTCCAGCGGTTGCCTTCCAGGTTGGCCATCACGTACGCCGCGGTGTTCTTCTCGCGCATCGAGAACTCACCCGGCCAGTACTGGCGCGACACCGGATCGCGGTTCGAGTACTGGTCGCCCCAGGCCTCGAGCGCAGCCGGATCGAGCTGCCACGGCATGTGCGGGAAGTTGCCGCCACCCAGGCCACCGCCGAAATTGCCCGGGTAGGTCGTGCCATTCCAGGCCGGCAGGTTGTCGAATGCACCGGGTCCAGGACCCTGGGCCGTCCAGGTCGACTCACGCGTGTGCTCGGCGAAGCGCGCACCGAACTTCAGACCGGTGACGGCCCCTGCCTCGAGGGCGTATTCGCCATCGAGCTGGCCCCAGTTTTCCTTGTCCTTCGTGGCGGCCGGGCTGGCACCGAAGACCCAGTCGAGCCGGGTCTGGCCCGGCACGTTGAAGCTGCCCTGGTTGATCCCCGGCAAGGCCGCATCGGCCGGTGAACTGATGCCATGCAGCGTGTAGCTCGCACCGGTGTTCAGGATGTCCTGCTCGTAGACGGCCTGCTTCGGCGTTTCACCCTTCCCCTTCGAAGTGCCGATCTTGCTCAGCAGCGTCAGCTTGTCGTTGACGTTCCACTTGCCATCCAGGTTGTAGAAGTCGCTGACCGCATTGGCACCCGGGCGGTAGATCTGGTCGACGATGCCGTATTGCTTGTCTTGCGCCGGCGTCTGGCCGGGCACACCGATGTTCTGGAACGTTGCGGACACCAGCGTGCCGTTGCGCACGACGTAGCCCGGATCCGGCGCCTGTCCGTTGCCGCCGTCCAGGATCTTCGACGGGAAGATCAGGTAGTTGCGGTTGTAGTTGGTGGCTTCCATCTTCGAGCGGAAGCCGCTCAGGTCCAGCGTCACGTCGTTGGTGGGCTTGATCTGCAGGTCGATGAAGGCGCCTTCGCGCTTGCGTTCCTGCTCGAACAAGGCCGAACCGATGCCGTTCGGATACAGGACGCCCGCGAGGTCGGGGTTCGACAACGCGATCGGGCTTCCCGCGGCGATGGCCGTGTAGCCCAGCATTTCCTGGCCGTCACGGCGCAGGTGGCGCTTCTCGGAGAACGCCTGGACCAGCACGCCGAAGCTGTTGGCCTCGTTCTTCCAGTTGAACAGCGCATTCAACTGCGGATCGGTCTTCTCCGGCAGGTCGGCATACACCGCACCCACCGTCGCTTCCAGCGTCAGCTGCTTCTTGAAGTCCAGCGGCTTGCGGGTCTGGATGTCGACCGTGCCGGCCACGCCGCCTTCGACCAGGTCCGCGCGCGAGCTCTTGTTCACGACGACGGCGCCGACCAGTTCCGACGGCAGCAGCGAGTAGCTGACGCTGCGGCCGACCGTGCCGACCTGGTTCAGCACGAACCAGTCGCCGGAGCCGACCATGTGGCCGTTGATCATCGTCTGCGTCAGGCTGGGGTTGGTGCCCCGCAGGCTGACCCGGTCGGCTTCGTCGAAGCCGCCTTCGCCGGCGCCGGCCGAGCTGATGTTGACGCCCGGGATACGCTGCAGCGAATCGGCGACGTTCTTGTCCGGCATCTTGCCGATGTCTTCGGCCGTGATGACTTCAACCACCGAATCGGCGTTGCGCTTGCGGTTCAGCGACTGCTGCAGCGAGCCACGAATGCCGGTGATCACCACCGCTTCCAGGTTCTGCGCGTTCTTCGCCGGCGCGGCAGTTTCAATCGGCTTCTCGGCCGCCACCGGCGCCGAAGCGGCCTGCGCCGGCTGCGGTGCCGACGCGGCGGCAGCCGCTGGTGCGGCTGCGTCCTGTGCGTGGGCAGCGGTGAACGCGCTCATCAGAGCAAGCGCGACCGCCGATGCGATGGGAGTCCTTTTAGCTTTCATGTCTGCCTCTGTTGCCTGGGTTAATGGGCCGCCGAAACTGATTCGGCCTGTTAGGAAACCTGGGACCTCATCTGCAGACCACCGGGAAAGTGGACTGCAGCTCCTTCCCCCGAGAACCGTGACGCTTTTGATGCCAGTTCTAGTACCAGTAAGCTACCACTAGAGGCCACTATGCTACCAATTTCACGCGATTGCAATAGCGTCGTCAGTCAGCAACCACGGGGAAACCACTGATGTAAAGTGCGGTCCGAGGGCCATTGAAACTGTCATTCGTGCGGTCCTTTCGGACTTCTTGTATTGAATTGGTATGGTCCATCACCATCTACCCTTGAGAGATCGCCGCAACCCGGCCACACGAGCCGGATAAAACAAAGGGGTTTGCATGACGACATTGGCCCAGGTGCTCAAGCCGCTGGACCCGAATCACAGCCTGCCGCTGTACCAACAGCTGCAGCGTGCGGTGCGCGAGGCCATCGAGCGCCGCGTGCTGGGGCCCGACGACGCCCTGCCCTCCGAGCGCCAGCTCGCCGAGGATTTCGCGGTCTCGCGCATCACGGTGCGCCGGGCGATCGAGGGGCTGGCCGAAGAAGGCTGGCTGGTGCGCCGGCAGGGTTCTGGCAACTTCGTGTCCTCTCGCGTCGAGAAGAACTTCGCGAAGCTGACCTCGTTCTCCGAGGACATGCGCGCCCGCGGCAGCCGCCCGCACAGCGTGTGGCTGAAGCGCTCGCAAGGCACGGTGACGCCGGAAGAGGCGCTGAAGCTCGCGCTGAGCCCCGGCGCGCTGGTCTACCGCTTCAACCGGCTGCGCTATGCCGACGACGCGCCGATGGCGATCGAGATCGCTACCGTGGTGGCGGGCTGCCTGCCGTCGCTGGAAGCGGTGGGCGATTCGCTGTACGCGGCGCTCGAGCAGCAGGGCAACCGGCCGGTGCGCGCGCTGCAGCGGCTGCGGGCGCTGCTGCTGAACGCCGAGCAGGCGCGGCTGCTGGAGGCGAACGTCGGCGATGCCGGGCTGCTGGTCGAGCGGCTGGGCTACCTGCGCGACGGCCGTGCGATCGAGCTCTCGCAGAGCTTCTACCGCGGCGACATGTACGACTTCGTCGCCGAGCTGAACGCGGGCTGAGGCCGGAAGGCGGTCCGTGCGGCATGCGTTCATGTGAATGGGCGCGGGCTGCACGGCGTGACCTCAGAAGTCGCAGGTGGAGGTGAGCGGCGGCTCGGCCGCCGGCACGGTGTCGACGGCGGTCTGCCCGGCACGGCGCAGCGCCTGCACCGCCTGCGTCACCTCGGCGGGCGTCATCACGCGGTTGCGTGCGTGGTAGACCCAGTCGACATCCTCTTCATACGCGCGCGGCGCCGACACGCCGGCCAGTTGCCCCGCCGGCACGAACCACTGGCTGAACGCGATCGCCATCGGCACGACCGGGTAATTGCGCCCGCCATGCTCGTCGAGCTGCCGGCCGTCCAGGAAGAAGCGGCTCTTGCCGCCGGCCACCTGCATCATCAGCACATGCCAGCCGCCGCCCGAAGGCCCCAGCGCCGCGAAGTGCTGCAGCGGCTGGTTGTACGCATCCCACGGGTCGAGGCGCACCGTCTGCCAGCTCACGCCGTAGAGCCGCGTGCGCGCATCGCCCCAGCCGCCGTTCGGCAGGTACTCCCAGTCGAGCTCGCTGTACTGCGGGTCGTACGGAAAGCGCAGCGGGCTCACCGTGTAGAAGGTCTGCACGAGCACGTCGCCATCCGGCCCCTGCACCGGCGCGTCGCTGAAGCGGATGCGGGCGGCGTAGGTGCCTTCGAGGTACTTGCGGGCATGGCACAGCTGGGCCTGCGTCGTGCCGGCGGGCGTGCCGTCGGTGCGCGCGCTCAGGCGCAGCAGCCGGTTGCCGGGCTGCGCCGGATCGTCGACCAATGACAGCGCGCCCGCACCCCAGCCTGCACCCTCGATGCCGGGGTGGCCGCGCTTGTCGCGCACCGTCCAGCCGCCGGCGGCGAGCGCGGCGACGTTCGGCTGGCTGAAGTCGTCGAAGAACACGCCGGCTGCCGGTGACGCAGGCACTGCAGCAGGCGCAGGCACGCCGGCGCACCCCGCCAGCAAGGAGCCGGCGATGACGCATGCAGCGAGTGACAGGCGGCGCATCTTCATCGCGTGCTCAGGCCTCGGCCACCTGCGTCGGCGCCGTGGGCTCGGCCGGCTTCGATTCCAAGGGCACGAAGCGCGCAAGGATCAGCACCGGCACCGCGCACGCGAGCCCCCACAGGAAGAAGTTCTGGTAGCCCAGCGCCACCTGGATGTCGCCGCTGATGGTGCGGAACAGGCTCATGCCCAGCCCCATCACGCCCGAGCCGATCGCGTAGTGCGCCGTCTGGTAGCGTCCCACCGACACCACCTGCATCAGGTACAGGATCACGCCGACGAAGCCGAAGCCGTAGCCGAACATCTCCAGGCTCAGCGCCGCGGCGATCACGCCGAAGTTCGTCGGCATCGCGGTGCTGAGGAAGACGAACGCGATGCTCGGCAGGTTCATCGCGAGGATCAGCCACACCATCGCGCGCTTCAGCCCCAGCCATGCCGCGAAGTAGCCGCCGACGATGCTGCCGCCGATGAACGCGATCGTGCCCGCCGTGCCGTAGGCCCAGCCGACCTGGTCGGTGCTGAGGCCGAGCCCGCCCACGTCGCGCGCGGCGCGCAGGAAGATCGGCCCGATGGTCTGGATCTGCCCCTCGCTGGCGCGGAACAGGATGATGAAGAGGATCGCGAGCCAGATGCCCGGCTTGCGCAGGAAATCCTGGATCACGTGCCACAGCGTGCGGCTCACGTCGGCGGCCGAGCCGGCTTCCGAGGCCACGTTGCGCGTGCCCGGCAGCGACCACGCGTTGTAGAGCCCGAGCACCACCATCGCGGCGGCCAGCATCAGGAAGATCGCGGTCCAGGCGGCCGGCACGCCGATCGATTTCTCGAGCGAGCCGGCGAGGATCAGCAGGCCGCCCGCCGACACGAAGCGCGCGACGTTGAAGAACGCGCCCTGCCAGCCGGCGTACTCGGCCTGCGCCTTGTTGTCGAGGCTCGCGATGTACAGCCCGTCGGAGGCCACGTCGTGCGTCGCCGACGCGAGCGACACCAGCGACAGCGCGGCGATCGCGATCACGAAGAACGCCGGCAGGTGCAGCGCGATCGCCGTCAGCGCGAGCCCGCCCGCGCCGAGCAGCTGGAACACGATCACCACCGATTTCTTGCTCGGCGCCAGCTCGAGGAACGGGCTCCACAGCCACTTGATGCCCCAGGCCAGGCTCAGCACGCCGAGCCAGCGCGTGATCTGCTCGTTGGGCACCTGCATGCTGATCAGCATCTGCTGCGCGATCACGTTGACCGCGAAGAACGGCAGCCCCTGCGCGAGGTAGAGGCTCGGCACCCAGCGGATCGGCGAACCCTTCGTGGCGGTGGTCATGCGGGGGAACTCCAGAACTTCGGTGTGGATCAGCGACGGGTGTCCAGCCGCACCGGCGAGCGGCCGGGTGCGGTGGTGCGGCGTTCGAGCCAGTCGCGCAACGCGACCAGCGCCCCGGTGGCATAGCCCCAGGTGATGACGGCGGGCGCCGGGATGTCCAGCGCCTGGTACGGGTTCCACAGCACGACGTGCAGGTCGGCCCGCCACGCCTTGGCGCGCGCGTCGTAGCGGTCGCGGTGGTTCGAGACGACGACGTTCAGGCGGCCGTCGCGCGGGATGGTGGTCCAGTCGAGCTCGGCCAGCACGTCGAGCTCGACCATGTCGACGCTCGCGAAACCGCCGAACAGCTCGGCCACCTGCGCGCCCGCGAGACCGGCCTCGGAGACGCCGTCGCTCGGCACCGCGCGCTGCGTGAACACGCGCAGCCGGTGATCGCGGCGCAGCACCGGCGCGGTGCCGCGCGTCGTCAGGCCGGCGGCCCAGGCGCGGTGCATCAGGTCGTCGTCGCGCTCGTGCTGCGCCGGCGTGTAGTCGGCATGACGCACCGGGTAGCGGGCGGCCAGGCGGTCGAGCCGCGCGTTCGCCTTGGCAAGCTTCTCGGCGCCCAGGTCGCCGCTCGCCTGCGCGCGCTGGATCGCGCGGATCGCGGCCAGCTGCTCCTCCTGCGTGCCGAGCGCCATCACCATGTCGGCGCCGGCCTGCAGCGCGAGCACCGCGGCGCGGTCGTGGCCGTAGCGGTCGTGGATCGCCTTCATCACCAGCGAGTCGGTGATCACGACGCCGTCGTAGCCCCAGCTCTCGCGCAGCAGCGTGCCCAGCACGCGGCGCGACAGCGTCGCCGGGTGCTCGGGGTCGAGCTGCGGGTAGACGATGTGCGCCGTCATCATCGCCGGCGCCTCGTGGCGCAGCGCGCGGAACGGCACGAACTCCAGCGCCTCCAGCTGGGCCAGCGACTTGTTCACCTCGGGCAGGTCGCGGTGCGAATCGACGTGCGTGTCGCCATGCCCCGGGAAGTGCTTCACGCAGCAGGCCACGCCTTCGCGCAGCGAGCCGCGCATCCACGCGCCGGCCAGCTTCGTCACCGCCAGCGGGTCTTCCGAGAAGCTGCGCTCGGCGATCACCGGGTTGGCCGGGTTGTTGTTCACGTCGAGCACCGGCGCGAAGTTCCAGTTGATGCCCAGGCTCGCGAGGCCGCGCGCGACCGCCGCGCCGACCTCCTCGGCCATCGCCTCGTCGCCGGCGGCGCCGAGCGCCATCGCGGCCGGTGCCTGCGGCAGGAAGGTCGAGCGCACCACCGAGCCGCCTTCCTGGTCGATGCCGATCAGCGCATGCTCGCCCATCGCCTCGCGCAGGTCGGCGGTGAGCTTGCGCACCTCGGCCTCGGTGCCGAGGTTCCATCGGAACAGGCAGATCGCGCGGATGTGGTGCTCGCGCAGGAATGAAGCGGTCGATCCATCCAGGTTCTTGCCCGGGATGTTGACCATCACCAACTGCCCTGGATGGAACACCGTGCTCATTGCGTCCTCGTCACCTTGGCCAGGAACTTCGGTTTGTCGGGATCGAAGCCGCGCGCACGCGCCAGCGCCTCGACCATCGGGTAGAAGCTCTGCACGACCGAGATCGGGTCGAGCTCGATCGACGCGGTCTCGACGATCGGCAGGTTCGCGTGCGGCGTGCCGCCGGGCGCCGCCAGCAGCACCTTGGCGCCGCGCGCGCGCATCTCGTCGGCGAGCGCCAGCAGGCCGGCCTGCGCCGGGCCGCGCGGCGCGAAGATCAGCAGCGGGTAGCCTTCGTCGATCAGCGCCATMGGGCCGTGCTTGACCTCGGCGCCCGAGAACGCCTCGGCCTGGATCGCGCAGRTCTCCTTGAACTTCAGCGCCGCTTCCAGCGCGACCGGCAGCCCGGTGCCGCGGCCGATCACGAACAGCTTGTCGGCGTGGACCAGCGCATCGACCGCCGGCGTCCAGTCGGCATGCGCGGCGCGCGACAGCACGCCGGGCAGCGCCGACAGCGCGGCCTGCAGCACCAGGTCGTCCTGCCACGCGGCCACCGTGCGCGCGCCGGCCACCATCTGCGTGATGAAGCTCTTGGTCGCCGCGACGCYGGTCTCGGCCCCGGCGTGCAGCGGGAACACCCACTGCGCGGCCTTCGCGAGCGGCGACTCCGGGTCGTTGACGAAGGCCGCGGTGCAGGCGCCGCCGTCGCTGAAATAGCGCATCGGCGCCACCAGGTCGGGGCTCTGGCCCGATTGCGAGAACGCCATCGCCGCCAGGCCGTCGCACTGGATCTGCGACTGGTACAGCGTGATCAGCGACTTCGGCAGCGAGGTCACCAGCCGGCCCTTGCGCGCCATGATC